>JBBSLN010000354.1:0-3383 GCA_038255205.1 Flavobacteriales bacterium | reverse complement strand
TTCCTATTCTTCGAATCAATTCCGTTCCTGTAGTGATGTTTCCCCATTGATCGCTTCCACCCATTTGAAGGGTACAGTTTTGTTCCTTATACAAATGAAGAAAATCATAACCTTGTACCAATTGATATGTAAACTCTGTAAAACTCATACCGTCTGAAGATTCGGATGAAATCCTGTTTTTTACTGAATCTTTAGACATCATGTAGTTGACGGTGATATGTTTACCAACATCACGAATAAATCCTAAAAAAGAAAACTCCTTCATCCAATCGTAATTGTTGACGAGAACGGCTGAATTATTGGCGTTGCTTTCAAAATCCAAAAAATGAGCTAATTGCTTTTTTATAGAGTCTTGATTGTGACGTAAGGTTTTTTCATCCAATAGATTACGCTCACTCGATTTTCCTGAAGGGTCTCCAATCATCCCTGTAGCACCACCAACCAAAGCGACCGGTTTGTGACCACAACGCTGATAATGCGCCAATAACATAATCGGCACCAAATTACCAATATGCAAAGAATCTGCTGTAGGATCAAACCCTACATAAGCAGCACGCATCTCTTCCATTAAGTGCTCTTCTGCTCCCGGCATCACATCGTGTATCATGCCTCTCCAAGTCAATTCTTCTATATAATTCCTCATTATTGGTCGTCCTTTTAAATAAACTTGGGCAAAGATAAAAATCAAAGAGGAATTACTAATGATTAATTATTTATTTTAGTAGGATGATATTAGTTACCGGAGGAACAGGATTAGTTGGCTCACACTTGCTCTATCGATTGACCAACAATAATGAATCTGTAAAAGCAATTTATAGGAGCGCACATAAGCTGGATGTCGTGAAGAGGGTGTTTTCATATTATACGGATGATGCTGAAACGCTCTACAAACGCATTGAATGGCTGGAAGCAGATTTAAATGACGTTCCTGCTTTAAAGGAAGTATTCAAAGACATAACTTACGTATATCATTGCGCAGCGTTGGTTAGTTTCGAACCAGACAAATATCGACAACTTCGAAAGATAAATATTGAAGGCACCGCGAACATCGTAAATTTGTGTGTTGCGAACCAGATCAAAAAACTATGTTATGTCTCATCGATTTCAGCCATTGGCCACGAATTGAATCCAGATACCTTGATTACCGAAGAAACCGCATGGAACCCAGAAGAGGATAATAGTGTCTATGCGATTACAAAATATGGGGCCGAATTGGAAGTATGGCGCGGTACTCAAGAAGGTGTGGATGCCGTAATTGTCAATCCAGGGGTGATTTTAGGGCCAGGGTTTTGGAGAGGTGGCGGAAGTGGTAGCCTCATCAATCAAGTCTATAAAGGATTTCCGTATTATACGGAGGGAATGACTGCTTATGTTGATGTTGACGACGTGGTTAATGCAATGGTTCGGTTGATGGAAAGTGGGATTAAAAATGAATCTTTTATAGTGATTTCTGAAAATATGTCCTTTAAAGATTTTCAGATGAAAGTTGCAAACGCTCTTGGAGTGAAACCACCAAATAGAGAAGCGGGCAAATTATTGTTGGCGCTTGGATGGAGAATAGACTGGTTGATGCACAAGTTAAAAGGAACAAGGCGAAAATTGTCGAAGCAGATGGCAAAAACAGCAGTGACCAAAACCATTTATGATAATTCTAAATTAAGGAACGCTTTAGAGTTTGAATTCCTTCCAATGGATGCATCTATTGAAAAGACGGGAAATTATTTTTTGAATGACTTAAAGTAATATTTATTTATTGATCGCTACTGCCGAAGACTTTAGATTTCACTTTGAGTTTCTTCGGAGGTGAAATTGTATCGATAACTAAAGCTTCGATTTTATATAGATTTAACGTATCCTTTATTTTGGCTCTCTCAAGTCTTAAGGAATCTTTTGTTTTCTCCTCTTTCAAGTTTATAGAATCGTTTTTGCTTTTTTCAAACTCAATTTTCGACTTTACCTTCGAAATGATATCTTCATAAGTCTTTGTGTCATAAGAATAGTAATCATTACTCAAGGCAAACTGCAAGCTGTCAATTTTATATTTTTTAAAGACATACTCTTGCGGGAAGATACCGTTTTGCTCTAAAATATATTTATTGATGCCTTTGGCGGCATTCAACAAAAATACATCGTAAATAATGTCAGACATCTTTTCCTTTGGAATCAAATCATCAGGTTTAGAAGGTCTATTTGAACCTCCACATCCAACAATCAAAAGTCCAATTAGTATGACTAAGAATTTTCTCATCTATTAAAAGTCAAGCGTTTAGCAGCCTTCACATCAAAAAATTTAAAATTCTTATATGCCAAAGCACCGTTCACAAAGGTATGGGTAATTCTTGACTTGAATATGGTGCCCTCAAATGGTGACCAACCGCATTTATAAAGTATATTCTCTTTTTTCACCGACCACGGACTATTGATATCAACAACCACCAAATCAGCGAAATACCCTTCTCTAATATAACCTCTCTTTTCAATCTGAAAAAGAATGGCAGGATTATGGCACATTTTTTCAACAATCTTTTCTAAAGATATTCTTCCTTTATGATGCATTTCTATCATTGCCATCAAAGCATGCTGTACCAGTGGACCACCTGAGGGTGCTTCAGTGTAGACATTATTCTTTTCTTCCAATGTGTGAGGCGCATGGTCAGAAGCAACTACATCAATTCGATTATCCAATAATGCTTTCCAAAGTGCGTCTCTGTCTTTGGAAGTCTTTATTGCGGGGTTCCATTTGATGTGTGTCCCTTTAGTCTTATAGTCTTCATCGGAAAACCACAGATGATGAATACATACTTCGGCTGTGATTTTTTTATCCTTTAAGGGAATTTTATTCGAGAACAATTTAGTTTCTTTTCCCGTTGATAGATGGAAAACGTGGAGACGTGCTCCTGTCTTGTTTGCCAATTCTATAGCTTTTGAAGAAGACAGATAACAGGCCTCTTCACTTCTGATAATCGGATGACATTCAATGGGAATATCATTGCCATATTTTTTGAAATGAGTCTCTAGGTTTTTTTTGATGGTGGCTTCATCTTCACAATGAACCGAAATCAAAAGATTCGTATTACTGAAAATTTTTTCTAAAGTCTTTGCATTATCTACTAACATATCTCCTGTGGAAGACCCTAAAAACAACTTTAGACCAGCCACTTTTTTAGGATCTACTTTTAGGATTTCGTCAAGATTATCGTTGGTACCACCAAACATAAAGGAGTAATTGGCAAACGATGTCTTTTCAGCAATATCAAATTTATCTTCCAGTTTTTCGATGGTTGTTGCTTGTGGAACTGTATTGGGCATCTCAATATATGAGGTGATTCCGCCAGCCACTGCCGCCCTAGATTCAGTTTCGATGGTCGCTTTGTGCGTTAATC
>JBBSLN010000353.1:0-3385 GCA_038255205.1 Flavobacteriales bacterium | reverse complement strand
CGTATCTCTCGAACCATCATCGGCAACTATCACTTCATAATTATCATAATCTTGATGCTTGTAGCCTTCCAAAACCTTGCGAAGCCAATCTTCAGAATTGTAGGTACTAATGATTACGGAAATTTCTAAATTATTCATGCTTATTAGAATTACAAACGCAAATTTAAGAATATAAAAGCTAATGAACTCAATAATAACTTATCGATGCCTTGTACTATTATTTTGAGTAAGTTTGTGTCAGATTTGTCAGCATGAAAACTTTAAGTGTCATTATACCAACCTATAACGAAGAAGAATGTCTTTACAGGGCTCTTTATTCTGTAAAATTTGCTGACGAAATTATCGTGGTTGATTCATTCAGTACAGATAGAACAGTTGAGATTGCAAAGCAATTCAATTGCAAAGTCGTTCAAAGACAATTCGATAATTTCTCTAGCCAAAAAAACCACGCCCTACAATTCGCAACAAAAGAGTGGGTTCTGTTTTTGGATGCCGATGAGCGCATTACGTACAATTTACAGCAAGAAATTCTAGATGCCATCAATAATGGTAAGCACACAGCATATAAATTGAACTTTCCACATTTTTTCATGAATCGTTTTCTATACCATCACAGCAGCAATGTAACACGTTTGGTGGTTCGAGACAAATGCCGTTTTGAAGGCAGTGTCCATGAAAAACTGATGGTTGATGGAAGTGTTGGTAAACTTAAAAATCCAGTTTTACATTATACCTATAAAGGTCTTGAGCACTACATTAAGAAAAGAGATGTATATGCTTGGTTTCAGGCAGAACAGTTGCATGCGAAAGGCAAAAAAGCAACCTATCTACAATTGGTTTTCAAACCATTCTTTCGCTTCTTCAGTAGCTATATCCTAAAACGTGGATTTTTAGATGGAATCCCAGGATTGGCAATCTCTGGAATCAATGCTTATGGAGTGTTTTCAAGATATGCGAAATTAATGCTGATTCAGAAAGGTAGTAGGTAGTAGGCAGTAGGGATTAGGCATTAGGAATTAGGAATTAGGCATTAGGTATTAGGTATTAGGCATTAGGCATTAGGTATTGGGCATTAGTTGAAGCTTTTTTTTGTAACACAAATACCTCCTTTTGGTTTAAAAAAGAGTTTAAAATAATTTTAACTTGCCAAAGCGCAATTTCAATTTAAACTTTGCCAAACTATCTTCTCCTTTTATATCTATACGCTGCACTTCGTAGTTGTTTTTAAATGGAAATGAATTCACGCGATTGCCAATTCTTAAGCCATAAGCCATTTGATGTTTGTGAAGGCAGTTGAAAAATTCGGTTTGCTCCGGATTTTTCCTCGGATATTTTCCGAAGGGATACGCCACTACATTATTCACTGGAAGTTTATGTCTTTTTACAAAATCTGTACATTGCTCAAAATCAGAATCAACATCCTCAATTGACATCTCGCTATACTTGTTGTGATTGAACGAATGTAGGCCCAATTCAACAACAGATTCATCCAAGGATTTCAACTGTTCAACAGACATGATTTTTTCAGTACTTTCATTCCATGAATCAACGCCATCCACAAATTTAAACGGAATAAAAAAAGTGGCTTTTAGATTGTATTTTTGTAATAATGGATATGCCAAATCCATTTGATTGACATACACATCATCAAACGTTATGATAACTGTTTTTTTAGGTAAGGGATTGCTCGAATTAAAATCTTGAAGTTCTGAAAAATGGAATGTTTTATAACCTTTCATGGCTAGATAGGCCAACTGTGCTTCCAGAACATCAACGCCAATTGTCAGACCTTTAGAGTCACTGATTCTCTTGGTGATATTGTGATACATTAAGATTGGTAAGCGTGCCATTTCAGTAAATGTTTGTTACAAAAGTCAATTGAGAGGTATTTCACAAAGTTGCGAAAAGAAAATCAAACTTGCTCAAACTTTATGGTCATTTTGAATAAATACCAAATATCTGAACTTTATAATCCATAGTATCAAAATTGATTACATTTGTCTTCTATCATTAATTCAAAAAATCTTTTAAAACAGCATCTTCACTTTCATGATCAGTGCGCTTGCCATCACATACAACGAAGAAGAACACATCGAAAGGTTTATCAAAAGCCTGTCTTTTGCTGATGAAATTATTGTTGTTGACTCCAATAGTACGGACCGAACCGTTTTATTGGCAGAGCGATTGGCCGTTAAAGTTTACAAACGTGATTTTGATAATTTTTCTTCCCAAAAGAATTTTGCTTTGGAACAGGCGTCTCACGAATGGATTTTATTTTTTGATTTGGATGAAGTTATTTCTAATGAATTGGCCAACGAAATACAAGCAAAAATCTCCAGCAAAACTGATGTTTCAGCCTTTAAGGTAAAACGGAATTTTTATTTTATGGGGAAACACATCAGGTTTAGTGGGTTTCAGAATGACGCGGTAGTTCGAGTCTTCAAAAAATCGGATTGCACTTATGGTGACAATTTAGTGCATGAAACTTTGGAAGTTAACGGTAAAACTGAAACGCTAATAAATAAATCAGACCATTATTCTTATAAAACTTTTGATGCCTATAACGAAAAGTTGACACGTTATAGTAAGCTGCAAGCGGAGATGTTATATCGTAAAAATGTGAGGCCAAAATTTTATCATTTTACACTACGTCCTGCTTGGAGGCTGTTTCATCAATATGTGATAAAGCTTGGTTTTCTGGATGGAAAGGAAGGTTTTATTTTGGCTTATTTGAGTGCTTTTGGAGTATTCAAACGCTATTTGTTTTTATGGACTAGTTATCGAAAAATTGACTAAATGAAACAGGTCTTTTTAGAATCGCATAATATAAAAAATCAACACTTTGGTTTTGGACAATTTAATTATCATTTGATAAAAGGACTTTACAATGCCAATATCCAAGATTTTAAAATGACCCTTCATGCCAAGGACATTAAAACGCTGAAAACAGAATTCGGTGATTATTTTAACTATGAGAGCTATTACTCCTTTAGGCGCTATCCTTTGTTTCGCATTCGTAAACAATATGATATATGGCATTCCTTGAATCAGAACATAAAAATTGAACCTAGTAATGATATTCCGTATGTCTTAACGGTTCACGATGTCAATTTTATTGCTGAAATTTCCAACGACCCAAAACATGAAGTGAACCTTCGATTTCAGAATAAACTGAATAGAAGCAACGCCATCACCTATATTTCGGAATACGCCAAAAAATCCACACATCAATATTTTAAGGTACCTGATGTTCCAGAATTTGTAATCTATAATGGTAACCCAATTACAAAGATTACACTTCCTGAAAATCATCGTCCGTCATTGGTACCAAAGCGCCCCTATTTATTCAGTATTGGTGAATTTACGCCGCGTAAAAACTTTCATG
>JBBSLN010000352.1:0-3386 GCA_038255205.1 Flavobacteriales bacterium | reverse complement strand
TATATTTTTTAGAAGCTCACAATCCAAACGCTTTAAGCAAACCACAGTCATTTCCTTTTTCACCATCGGAACCCTATTGCTTTGGTGCTCAACTCCTGCATTACATCAATTATACGATATAACTGATTTTGAATTATTTGAAAGAGCAGCCAATTTCAATTATCTGTTTTTGAGACTTGGAAATGTATTTGTTTATTTTGGAACTTTCTACATGTTGGAACGTTTCATGAAACAATCTATCGTGACAAAGATTGGAGAGAAAACATTAAACATTTATGTGGTCCATTTCGTGATCATCTATGGTAGTTTTACGGGGATTGGCTTGAAACATTTTTGGTATAAATCCTTGGAACCTTGGGAAGCAGTTTTAGGAGCAATTGTTTTTATGTTTGTGGTGTGTTTGATTGTCTTTCATATTGGAAAAACGAATGTTTTTATCTATAACCATCTTCGAAGAATGTTACATTTGGTTGTAAAACCGAAAAACAAAGGTGAAGTTGATAATGATGACGATGATGAAGATGAATCCTGATCGCTAAGCGGGAGAAGTCGAACGTCAAAATGAATAAATTTTAAATATATTTCTTATTTGAGCTGCGACAAAAAGTTCTCAACATTATTTTTAATGCGTTCCTGAATATCTGAAACATCTGCTTTTAGGAACGATTCTCCCATAATATTTTCAAACAATTCGATATATCGTTCACTAACCGTTTCAATATAATCATCTGACATCACAGGGACAATCTGTCCTTTTAAGCCTTGGAAATCATTGGCAATCAACCATTGGCGAACAAACTCTTTGGATAACTGTTTTTGGGCTTCTCCTCTATCCTGACGTGCTTGATAACCATCAGCATAAAAGTACCGTGATGAATCTGGCGTATGGATTTCGTCAATCAGAACAATCTTTCCGTCTTTCGTTTTGCCAAATTCATATTTGGTATCAACCAAAATCAGACTTCTGCTAGCTGCGATTTCTTTGCCTCGCTGGAACAATTTTCGAGTGTAATCTTCCAAAACTTCATAATCTTCTTTTGAAACAATACCACGCTTTAGAATATCCTCTCGCGAAATATCCTCATCATGGTCTCCCATTTCGGCCTTGGTGGCTGGTGTGATAATCGGCTTTGGGAACTTATCGTTTTCCTTCATACCATCTGGCATTTCAACACCACAAAGAATACGTTTTCCAGATTTGTATTCTCTCGCAGCATGACCTGATAGATAGCCACGGATGACCATTTCTACTTTAAATGGCTCGCACAAATGACCAACAGCGACATTTGGGTCTGGCGTTGCAATCAACCAGTTAGGCACTAAATCTGCCGTCTGCGCCATAAACTTGGTCGCGATTTGATTCAGGATTTGCCCTTTATATGGAATTCCTTTTGGCATGACCACGTCAAAAGCACTTAAACGGTCAGTAGCTACCATTATTAATAAGTTGTCATTAATGTTGTAGACTTCCCTGACCTTGCCTTTGTAAAGGCTTTTTTGATTAGGAAAATTGAAATTAGTATCAGTTATGGTATTCATATTGGCAAAACAATTATCAAAAGTATGTAGTACAAAAATAAGACTATTGAAATCTATTTAACAAAAAAAGAGCAGTAAAAACTGCTCTTTTTATAACTTATCAAGAAATCAATTAAAATCTCAAGTTGTACGTTGCGCCTATTCCTACGACTTGGATATCTACATCATTTTCAGCAAATGTGTTTTGATAATACGCAAAGAAATTCCAGTCATCATTATGATATCCAATTTGTGGATTTACGTAAAGTCCTCCAGCATTGTCTTCAATATTTGTTAAGAAACCATAACCGAAGTCAGCTCCTATAAACAAACCTTTTGATTGGAAGTAATATCTGGCAAAACCGGCGACTGGAATAATCCCAAAATCATCAGCACCATCTTTACCAAAGAAATGACTGTAACCTGTCGCACCACCAATACCAAAGTTAGGCGTTACTAAATATTGACCTTTTAAGTCTAATCCAAGAGTAAAAGAAGAAGCGTCACCAGCATCACCAACAGGTAAGCCAGTATTCATTCCAATTTTTAACCAAGAATTTTTAGAAGTAATGTCAACATCTTGTGCAAATGTTATTCCAACAACGAACACCGCAAATAATAAAATAATCTTTTTCATTTAATTAAATATTTTTTAAAATTAGTAAAATGCAGTAGTCAAATTGTATACCAATTTCGCTTTTATCTTACAATATTTAAAAAATGATATTTAAGTAATTGATTTTGATTTTATTATTTATGATGACAAACTTTCTCCACCTGTATTTCTACACCTGTCAGCACTGGAAATGTCGGTAATTGCAAGCTAAAATTTGTGAGTCTATTCAACTTCTCTTGTCTCTTGTCTAATTTCCTTATTCCCTATTCTCAATCCCCTTGTAAGCTTCAATAATCTTTCTCACCAATTTATGACGAACGACATCTTTTTCATCCAACATAATAATGCCCACGCCTTCGACATTTTTTAATATCAAAAGGGCTTCTTTCAATCCGGAAATTGTTCGACGTGGCAAATCGACCTGTCCAGGGTCGCCTGTCAATAAAAATTTTGCATTTTTCCCCATACGCGTCAGGAACATTTTCATTTGGTTGTGCGTTGTGTTCTGCCCTTCATCCAAAATCACGAAAGCATTATCCAAGGTTCGACCACGCATAAATGCCAAAGGCGCAATCTGAATGGTGCCATTTTCAAGAAACAAAGCCAGTTTTTCTGCAGGAATCATATCCCGTAACGCATCATATAAAGGTTGCATATATGGGTCTAACTTTTCTTTTAAATCCCCGGGAAGGAAACCAAGATTTTCGCCTGCTTCTACTGCTGGACGTGTCAAAATAATACGTTTGACCTCTTTGTTTTTTAAAGCCTGCACAGCCAATGCCACACCTGTATAGGTTTGTCCCGTTCCAGCTGGACCGATGGCGAAGACCATATCATTCTGGCGCATACTTTCGACCAATCGTCGTTGGTTAAGGGTTATAGCCTTGATGAGCTTTCCTCCGACACCATGAAGTAATACTTCGTCGCTCTTATCGGACGTTGTATAATCATCTTTACTTTGGCTTGTGAGTACACGTTCAATCATGTTTTCGTCTATCTTGTTGTATTTGATATACTGTGCAGTAAGCATTTCCATGCGACGGTCAAATTCCTCGAGAAGATCTTCATCTCCATAGGCTTTGATTTTATTACCTCTTGCCACTATTTTTAGCTTGGGAAAGTATTTTTTGAGAAGCTCAATATTTACATTTTGTGCTCCGAAAAAGTCTTTTGGAGCAATTTCTTCCAGTTCGATTATTATTTCATTCAAAAGCTATTGGTTTTATTAAATTATCTGTTTTGTTATATTATT
>JBBSLN010000351.1:0-3392 GCA_038255205.1 Flavobacteriales bacterium | reverse complement strand
TTTGAAACCTCTGGAAATCATCAATCCCGCAGGCTGTATGCTGAATCCGCGCTATCCGGCGGCGGTGGTGGCGGGAAATGTGGAAACGTCGCAGAATATTACGGATGCTTTGTATTGTGCACTGGGGGCGATCGCATCTTCCCAGGGCACCATGAATAATTTTACATTTGGAAATAACCGCTATCAATATTATGAAACAATTTGCGGCGGTTCGGGTGCTGGTGCAGATTTTGACGGCACTGATGCGGTACAAACTCACATGACTAATTCGCGTTTAACCGATCCAGAAGTATTAGAATGGCGGTTTCCGGTGTTGTTAGAAAGTTTTGCAATCCGGGCTAATAGCGGCGGGAATGGATGTCATCGCGGGGGTAATGGAGTGGTGCGGCGAGTGCGGTTTCTGGAGGATATGACGGCGGGAATTTTATCGGGGCGGCGGGTGATTTCTCCGTGCGGTTTGCATGGGGGTGAGGCTGGGAAAGTTGGGCGGAATTATGTTGAGAGATTTGATGGAAAAGTTGAGGAGTTGGGAAGTACGGCGAGTGTGGAAATGCGATCGGGGGATGTGTTTGTCATTGAGACTCCTGGGGGCGGAGGTTATGGTGGTTGTATGAATAATTAACATTAGCTTACATTTTTTAATGTTAACAGATCTCTTTTTTATGCTAGACTTGGTTTACCAAAGAAATTTAAACACAATCTATAATAGCGCTGGTGTAAAAAATGGAAGGCGATCAACTATCTCTACCTCTATTTCCAGAAGAAAGCGACAATTCAGGAAACTTCTTCAATCGTAAAAGAGATTGGTCAGCATCTAAGCATCGGATACTACTAAGATACATACAAGCACACTGTTATAATTTAGGTGGTAATAAATCCTACCAATCTAAATATATTAATTATGTTGATGGTTTTGCCGGAACTGGTAGATACAACGAAGGTATTGGGATTGAAGATTTTGTAAACAGCTCAAATTTTTGGGCTAAAAAATATCCCAAGAAATTTGCAAATACTGATGGCTCACCATTAATAGCTCTTAAGTGTGCACAAATATTTAGTCAAGAGAAACGAGTTAGCTTAAGATGTTTATTTGTAGAAGCAGATTCAAATGCCAACGAACAACTCACAAACAACTGTCACTTTCTAGGTCAAAGTTTGTTTTATAAGATTTATAAGCCACAAACATTTGAAGCTGCTTTTTCTGAAGTTATGAATGACTTAAATGGTTATCCTACATTATTTTTTATTGATAGTTTTGGGCTCAAAGGCGTCAGTTTTGAGCAGATATGTGAAATTGGTCGCTACCTAACTCAGTGTAAAGGCGAACTATTTTTCCTTTTTCACAATATATCAGTAGCTCGTCATGCTGGACGTTACAAGGAAGAATATAAGAGTCCTCAACACCAGGTATCTGCTGAAAATTATATGCAAAATTTGACTAATTTTCTAGGCTACGGGTCAGAATTTGTTTGGAAATCAAAGTGGATTGAACTTAAGAATCAACCTCAAGATTTTGAAAGGTGGGCGCTTGAATATTTCAAGGAAAGAATGAGAAAAGAAGGCGGTTTTAGAGGTGTAACCAGTTTTGAGATTAAAGAAACTTACAGTGATAGTAGACCCCGATACAGTATAGTAGTGGGCAGTAATCATCCCGAGAAAGCTTTTGGTGAATTTCTGAATGAATTTGTATGGGAGGAAGAAAAATTATTGTTTTTTCAAGATAATTATAAAGGGGCTAAAAAATTCCTTGAGAAAGAATGGAATGCAGAACAGAAAAAACGCATAGCTATGATTAAGACAAAATCTATCCAAATCTTGCGTGACATTAAACCAGAGTGGCAATCTTTTAAGGATATCATTACTCATATTATTTTAAAATTAGATGATTTGGGTTGTTTAAAAAGAACGCAATATTACGACGATATTTTTGGTTCACTTTACAAAGAAGGGATGTTGGAAATACAAAATCCTGGTGTCAGAAAGCCTTACACGCTAGATAGTCTTGTCAGAATAGTAGAATAATATTTTTATTAATTAAAACAAGATCAACAAGTCTAGCTTCTTTTACTAGCATTTATTTTCGCTCACCGCAGCAATTTTTGTCTCTGTTTATTCTCAGCTTTTGGCATCTCATCCCAAATTTTATCATCCAGAAGTCTCCCAGCAGCTTTAGGTGTTCTACCTCCCCATTGCTTGAAGAAAAACGCGACTTCAGCATCCTGACATTGATCCCGAATACTTTGTGCCCATTCTGCTTGCATTGGACGGTGTTTTTGTCCCGACTCTCCACCAACTATTACCCAGTGAATTCCGGTTAAATCAAGCTGTAACGACCCTAAAAGTGGTTCGCAGGATAAAAATCGTACTTTTGCATTAACTTTTCGCAAAGAATCCACACGATGAACATAATTTTGATTTTCAACAGACACGCCCATCCAAATATTATCAGACCATTCAAGTTGAGGGGCTAACTCTACTAAACGTTTATCTCGCTTGGTAAGGATTTGATAAATGTGGTGAGGAGTTTCACGCATTACATCAAACACTTGTTTCAGAAATTCAAGAGAAATATCTTCATGGAACAAATCGCTCATTGAATTAACAAAGATACGACTAGGCTTTCGCCAACCTCTAGGTTCGTTCAAACGCTTTGGGTGTTCTTGAAAAGTAAACCCATTAGGAAAATTAGTATGGAAACGCTTTGTTAATGCTTCAGCATAACAATGTGTACAACCAGGACTGACTTTATCGCAGCCAGTTGTTGGATTCCATGTGCGATCGCACCATTCTATACCAGTATTAATGCTAGACATACAAGAACCTTGCCATTGAAAGAACAAATTATATTTTTAGGTGCGCTGGATACAGACAATTTATACATACTACTTTAGATTAATGCAGCATCACCTACAACTCTATTATATAATTAATTGACTTAATTATCAACATAATTTTTCAGCACTTGCATCAAATGTATATCGTGTTGTAGAATCGGGCTGCACCAGCATTTATTCCCAAAACTGTTCCAGAACAATTGTGCAAGCACCTAATTTTTCCGAACTCAACCATCCTGTGGTCAAATCCCTGTTCCATCACAGCGATCAGGAATTATTGACCCTGTTTCAAAACCATCCCGATCAAGGTAGGTTCTTCACGGCAATTTTTTGCCGCTACGCTCAAATTGTCCACTCCCTGATTCGCCATTCCGTGCGTTCGCCCGTACAAGGCGATTACCTGTTCGCCCACACTTGGCTGCACATCTATCACGAACTCCGAGGCCTCGATTTGCGCCGCGAGATCCAAGAGTCTGATGGCGGAAATCTCAGTCTCCAAAACTGGCTGATTAATGTCACCGCAGTCTGCATAAATCAAGCTGAATTGCCCCCTGTTGA
>JBBSLN010000350.1:0-3404 GCA_038255205.1 Flavobacteriales bacterium | reverse complement strand
TTCATCCGTAAATTGATGGGCAATGTCGTCATAACGACCAGCATGTTCGCCGAGACCGTGCGCGATTTGCATGATGCCTTGAAAAGGAACGTTCGGCTTTGCTTTCCATTTGTAATAGCAAATAGATTCGCCGTCGGTAGATTTAAATGTATTCGTTTTGTAATGCATAAATTATCTTTCTAAAAATGCCTGAAGCAATTTCATGAACTTCGATTTACTTGAAGCTGTTCCAATGACCTTAATGCGCCCTTGAATCTTCAATTCTTCCAACAATAATTTCCCCTTATATAAGGCATAAAGGATGTCATCTTCAATTTCAATCAACACTTTTGGGTCAAGATTTTTCTTTTTCTTAATGTCGGCTTCCACTTTACTCAAGTCCAATTCCCAACCTTCAGTGGTCGGTCCCACTCCAACTTCAATATGATAAATACCCTTGTATTTTTTGACCAATTCTGGATGCGCTTTGAGGAATCTCTTTAGTGCCGTAAAAAATGGTCCGCTTTTGCTTTTTTTCTTATCTACTTTGGATGCACTAGCTTTCTTTTTTCCGATATTCTTGATCAATTCTTCCAACTCGTTAGCTGACTCTCTGATGTAAACCGAAAAGATATCCGCATCTGGCATTGTTTTGGAATCGGATGTCGTTGTGATACTCACTTGACCATTATAACTAAACGCTGCGATAATCAGCCCAAAACCATCTACCACTGGTGTCAATCCAAAGATGGAAACCACTTTATGACCATTGAGGTATAAAAGCCCGCGTGGTCCTGGCACGTTGGTAATGGTCACGTTAAAAGGTGGCCGATGTAAATCCTTAATATTGTATTTGCTATACAATCCTGCGGCCAAATTTGCCAAACCAAAAGGAACGACGTCCGCCATTTTCGCCAGGGTTTTTGCACCAATAGTTTTATGTCTTGATTTTCCCAACATGGTCTGTTCCTGAATGTATTCCAAGCGTTCGATTGGGTCTTCGATATGTGTTGCCAACTGAATCATCATGTTTGCAATCTGATTGTTCATATCTAAACCATCGGTCGTACGGATGGAAATTGGGACGTTCGCAACCAAGGGCTGCATCGGTAAACGTTCCTTTTCCTGTAGATAACGTCGGATAGCTCCTGCACAGATGGCAAGAATGACATCATTGACTGTCGCTCCCATGGTTTTCCTTAAAGCATTGATGCGGTCGAATGAGAGAATGGCTGTTCCCCAGGTTCGTTTTGCAGAAATATTTCCGTTGAACATCGTAATCGGAACTGGAAATCTCGACGAGCTGAATTCTTTCTGTATACTTAATGTTTTGGATGCTTTATTTTTTATAAAGGCAAAGGCCGTTTCAGCAACTGTTTTTGGAATTCTGAATGGATTCTTTATAAATCCGTAGCCACTTTTTAATAGCAGGCTCAATTCATCTGGCAGAGGTTCTGGGTCCCAAGGTTTCGGTGTCGAACGTTTTTTGTCTTTGCCTTCTTGGTCAGTGTCATATAGAATACTCATGACACCAACGCCAGATTGACCATCAATCATAACATGATGTACTTTGGTCACAATGGCGACCGAACCTTTTGGTACTTGATTGATTTCGTCGAGACCTTCAATAAAATGAACCGACCACAAAGGCCTTCTCAAATCCAAAGGCGCAGAAAACAGGGAAGATGTCATGTCGCGCAACGTTTTCCAGTTGGATGGGTCAGGAAGTTTGATACGGTTCAAATGCAAATCGATATCGAAATTGGGGTCATCCACCCAATATGGATAATCCAGATTCATGGGAACATTCAACAAACGTTGCCTAAATTTAGGCAGCAGATGTAATTTGGACGCAACAATTTCTTTAAAATCATCATATTTCAAAGAGCCTTCCACGATGTTCAAGGTGGCAATATGCATTGGACTTGTCGGTGTTTCGGCATACAAAAAAGCCGCGTCATATCCTGATATTTGTTGTATCGAAGTATCAAAGGCATCTTGAACGATGTCCTTCAAATCAAATTCTTTTGCCATTTATTAATAGTCTTTATGTTGTTTTGCAATTTTAGCAAGATACGTAATTTTCATAAATACTATGCGTGCATAGTAAATTTATTTTTAGATAATGTTTTATTGAACTCACCTCGTTAACGCGACCTAAAGTTAGTGAAAACTAAACAAAAAGTTCTGGAAGCTTATGCGAACGAAAATTTTGAATGTCAATATTTTTTGCCTTCAAATCAAACATCAGACTGAACAAACCAAAAAATGTGCGATTCATATAGATAAAATGTCGAGAACCACGATTGGCATTCAAACTTCTTATTTTTGAACTTTTTAGATAACGTTCGCCAATAGAGGCGATTTCTGCAAAAAATTCTGGGTCTGAAAAGTCGAAATGCTCGTAATTGAATGGTTGTGTAAACAATTCCAAGACATCATGAAATAAGGTCGTAAAAAACGCTATTTCTTCTTCCGAATCTTCCTTACGTAATATTTCGAGCTCATATAATTTTTCACTGAATAATTTAGGGTCATGGATGACTTCTTTTCTCAATAGTTCAAAATAAGGCACATGGAATTCTTTTGGCAAGGCTTTCATACAACCAAAATCTATGACAATCAATTCGCCTTCCTTCGACACCAAAAAATTGCCTGGATGGGGGTCTGCATGGACTTTTTTGAGTATGTAAATCTGATATAGATAAAAATCCCAAAGTGCCTGACCTAATTTGTTTGACAATTCTTGATTGGTGTTTTTGGCTGTAAATTCTGAAAGATGAATGCCATCCATCCAATCCATCGTGATGATTTGTTCTGACGACAAGTCTTCATAATAGTTGGGGAATTGCAAATTTGGAATATGCGAACATGCGTCTACGACTTCCTTGCTTTGTTCGATTTCCAATAGATAATTAGTTTCTTCAAATAGTTTATCTTCTACTTCCTTGAAATAGACATCAGAATGCTCGCCTTTAATGTTGAACATCTTCATCGCGATAGGTTTCACAATCGCCAAATCGGACAAAATACTATCAGCAACGCCCGGATATTGAATCTTAACTGCCAGTTGCTTGCCATCTTTTTCCGCACGATGCACTTGACCAATACTCGCGGCATTGATTGCGTCTGGACTGAAGGTGTCAAAAATTTCAGTTGGGAATTTTCCAAACGATTTTTTAAAGGTTTTCATGACTAATGGCGTAGATAATGGCGGCACTGAAAATTGTGACAAAGAGAATTTCTCAACAAAAGCCTGTGGCAAAATGTTCTTTTCCATGCTCAACATTTGGGCGACTTTAAGCGCGCTTCCTTTAAGCGTTTTAAGTCCGTCGTAAATATCTTCGGCGTTGGATTCATTGAGACGACCTTTAGCGTCCACTTCTGAATTGACCATTTTATCGCCAAAATATTTGATATAATTG
>JBBSLN010000349.1:0-3404 GCA_038255205.1 Flavobacteriales bacterium | reverse complement strand
CCCACAAACTAATTATTAAAGGCACAAAACGCCGCTGGAAAATTGCTTCGCCAGTTAGCTGTCGCTCGTGGGCCATCCCGATTGCTATCTGGATTTTAGATAGGTACGAACCGGCAATGACTTAAGATGCAAGACCGTTGCAAGGTAAAAACTTTATAAATTAGCAATTAAAACAAGGATAATTATTTGTTATTTAGACAGTTAAGTCTTATTTTTACTACATGAAATTACAGAAACAGCCCACTTTAGCAGACACAATTTGTGATTTGCGAGCAAGAAAGATAAAGACAACGTTTTTCACTCAAATAAACGAGCTAATCGATTGGGATAGCATCGAAAAATTAATAGATGCCGATTATTCTAAAGGGAAAAGTGTTGTGGGCAAGCCTTCCTATAGCGGTTTGTTATTATTTAAAATGTGTCTTTTGCAAAGTTGGTACGGATTGAGCGATTATGAAGTAGAAGATCGATTGAATGACAGTATCTCATTCAGCTATTTTTGCGGGATGCACATAGATGAGGTTGCCCCAGATCATAGCACCTTGAGTAGATTCAGGACGGCATTGACAAAAACCAAAACCTTTGAGAAGCTCTTCGGTTCTATCAATGCACAACTAGAGGCCCACAAGATAATTGTCAAAAAAGGTATCATAGTCGATGCAAGTGTTATAGAAACACCGCTCCGCCCAAAAGGAAAGACAAATCACGAGGTAACCGAAGATCGCAGCGAAGAAGAAATAGCGGTAAAAAAGAAGTATGCTCAAAGTGTGGATAAAGATGGCACCTGGTTGAAGAAAAGAGGAAAATATCATTTTGGCTTTAAAAAACATCACGTTACAGATGAAGAAGGACTTGTGTTGGGGGTATTAACTACTACTGCAAGTAAAAATGAGATTGCCAATTTAGAGGAAGTGCTGGAAACAGTGAACATAGATTTACCAAAGGACATCCCATTGAAAGCCGATAAAGGCTATCAATCAAGGAAAAATGCGGAATTATTGAAAAAACGGAACCTAAAGAATCACATTCTGAAGAAAGCTTACAAAAATAAACCCTTGACCAGTTGGGAAAAGAAATTCAATAAACTCATAGGTAAAACCAGATTCAAAGTGGAGCGCACTTTTGGAGGAATAAAAAGATGGTTCAATGGAGGATTGGCAAGATACCGAGGGATGGCAAAAATGCATACCCAAAATCTGATGGAAGCAATGTGTTATAATTTATATCGAAGTCCAAGGATAATTGCGTCCAATTGTAAAGATTAAGAGAAGAACATCAAGAAAATGACCAAAAAAGACAATAAATAGAGCAAAAAACTACATTTTTAGACAAAACCTAGACAGAAATCCAACTCAATAATGGATGTAAAGTATATTATTGAATTTTGCAACGGTCTTAAAGTATCAGTATATTTTAGCATTTTCTTATTAAGCATGTCGTCATTTGCCCAATTTCAAATCACTATTGAGGCCACTATTTTGGACAGGACGACCGACCAGCCCATACCATATGTTAATGTCGCGTTCAAGGATCAAAAATTAAAAACCATCACCAACAGCAATGGAAAATTCATTTTAAGTTATGATGAAGAAGCAATAAGTGCTGATGATATTTTGCGATTTTCAGCCTTTGGCTATCAACCTACACAAACTACCGTTTCGGTGTTGTACAAGTTGCTTAAAAACACCGACAAGATTTACCTCGTTCGGGAAACTTTTCCTACAATTGAGAATGCTGTTGAGCCAGCTACTACAAAAGATATAGGTATAAAACCAGAGTACATCCGAGGGACC
This sequence comes from Flavobacteriales bacterium, assembly GCA_038255205.1. GTDB lineage: Bacteria > Bacteroidota > Bacteroidia > Flavobacteriales > Flavobacteriaceae > JBPOFM01. The sequence goes on along the minus strand of JBBSLN010000349.1, from coordinate 1,611 downwards.
GTTACCTCTAGCAATTTACCGTTGCAAGGTGTGATCGTAAAGATCAAGAACACACTTGTCGAGGCACAGACCGATGTTAACGGCAATTATAGCATTGCCGCCAAAAAAAATCAAGTGTTGGTCTTCAATTTTATCGGAATGAAATCAGTCGAAATCTCTGTTGGTGATCATCAAAATATTGATATTCAATTGGAAACCGATGCCACAATACTGGACGAAGTTGAGCTTTTTGGAGAAAAGAAAAAGGCAGAAAAGTTGATTGATTTGGGACTTGGCGGTAAAAAAAGTTTTGATGCCTTAGGTTATGATGTAAAAATAATGACAACCAAAGACATAAAACCGCATTACAATAATTTATTTGATTTGCTAAACGGCCAATTTGCAGGGGTTGTCATGGGTTATGATGAAAAACAAAACCCAATAGTTTATATACCTGGAAGGCAAGGCTCGATCAACAACAATGCTGCCGCAATATTTGATATAGATGGTCAGATCTTTGCAAGTTTCCCCCCAATGGATGTACAGCAAATTGAAACAATCGCAATCATAAAATCCTTGGCTGGCACCAATAAATATGGAAGTGAGGGACGGGGTGGCGTCGTTGTGATTAGGACGAAGATTTTTAGTGCCACAAAAGCCGAAGCTGAAAAACCCTCCGCATTGGTTACTGGCAATGATTATAACGAAAACCTACTATCAATAAATACCTTAGCACCTGTGCCGATTTATTTACAGTCTTTACAAAATGCCACTACCTTCGAGGATGCAAAAGATGTTTATATAACACTTAAACAGGACAAAGAAAACCTCAGCATTCCCTTTTATTTGAATGTTGCTGAGTACTTTTTAAGATGGAACGCCAAGTATGCACTTGACATTTTATCTTACGCTGAAGGTTTGGCAAAGGATAATCCAAAAGCTTTAAAGACCATCGCATACAAATATGAGGAATTAAATAAATTGGAGAATGCCCTTCTTGTATATCAGCGCATTGCGAAGATTCGTCCCAAAGATTCACAATCCTACCGGGATCTGGCATGGATCTATAGTGCAACCGGTTTTTATAGCGAAGCGATGCGGCTCTACAAACAGATGCTGAACACCAGTATCGAAGGCGTGGATTTTACGGGTATCCAACAAACTATGACGGAAGAACTGATGCACTTGTTGGCCCTTCATAGAAGCGAAGTCCAATTTACAGATTTACCCGGAGATCTGTTGACAGCAAGATTCAAACAGGATCTGCGTATCGTGTTCGAATGGAACGACCCCAATGCAGAGTTTGAGCTACAGTTTGTGAACCCACAGAAAAAATTCTACAAAGGGTCACATACCAAATTTAACAACCGTGAACGCATGCTCGATGAAATAAAGAATGGCTACACCACCGAAGCCTACATCATCGATGATGCCGAGGCAGGTGAATGGATCATCAACATTGAATCACTTAACGAAGAGCCTTCCATAAACCCCAACTATTTAAAATATACCATCTTTAAGAATTATGGACTTGAAAATGAAACAAAGACTGTTAAGGTGATACAGTTGCATGACATCAAACAAAAAGTAATGCTTGATACGTTTATGTATCGATAAAAAGAGCTTAGTAAT
>JBBSLN010000348.1:0-3407 GCA_038255205.1 Flavobacteriales bacterium | reverse complement strand
TAATTATTTAAAACAGCTCAACGTTCCACGTGGAACAATCTCTGATTTAAAAAATATTTTTTAAACTATCTTCCCATATAAACCAACAGAACCGACACATCACTGGGCGAAACACCACTGATTCTAGACGCTTGAGAGATTGTAACTGGTTGAATTTTTTCGAGTTTTTGTCTTGCCTCGATACTCATGGATTTGAGCTTTGAGTAGTCAAAATTTGATGGAATCTTAACATTCTCTAGACGATTCAGCTTATCTGCATTGTTCTTTTCTTTGTCGATATAACCTGAATATTTAACCTGGATTTCTGTTTGTTCAATAATTTCCTTATCCAAATCGTGTTCTTGAATATAGCTTTCCACCGAATCGATTTTCCTAATATCTTCCATAGAAACATTTGGTCGTGCGAATATCTTGAATAGCTTTCCTGTTTGATTCACTGGAGCAGATTCATTGGATTCAAGGATTGGATTTATTTCTTCTTGAGTAACACTCGTGTCTTTGAAAAAGTCAACAAATGCTTCCGCTTTGGAATGTTTCTCTTCCATTCTTCGTAATCGTTTTTCATTAGCCAAACCAAGCTCATAACCTTTTGGTGTCAATCTAAGATCTGCGTTATCTTGTCTTAATAAAGTTCTGTATTCAGCCCTTGAGGTAAACATTCGATAAGGCTCATCTGTTCCTTTTGTAATCAAATCATCAACTAAAACACCAATATAAGCCTCGTCTCTTTTTAAGATAAACTCTTCTTTTTCTTGAACTTTCAATGCAGCATTTATTCCAGCCATTAAACCTTGAGACGCCGCTTCTTCATAACCTGTTGTTCCGTTAATCTGACCAGCGAAATATAGGTTTTCAACCAACTTTGTTTCCAACGTGTGCCTTAATTGAGTTGGTGGAAAATAATCATATTCTATTGCATAACCAGGCCTGAAGAACTTGACGTTTTCGAAGCCAACGACAGAGCGAAGCGCTTTAAATTGAACGTCTTCTGGGAGCGATGTGGAAAATCCATTGACATAAACTTCACATGTGTTCCACCCTTCAGGCTCCACAAATAATTGATGCCTGTCCTTATCCGCAAAACGATTAATCTTATCTTCAATAGATGGGCAATACCTTGGTCCCGTACTCTGGATTCGACCATTAAACATTGGAGACCGTTCAAAACCCTCACGTAGCAAATCATGCACTTCAGGACTTGTATATGTCATATGACAATCGCGCTGTATAGAAAGTGGCTTTGTAATATCAGAATAGGAAAATTTTTCCGGCACAACATCACCAGGTTGAACTTCCATTTTAGAATAATCCAATGAACGACCATCTACTCTAGGAGGCGTTCCTGTCTTCATTCGACCCGACTCAAAACCTACTTGAACCAACTGTTCTGTAATGCCAGTTGCTGCTCTTTCACCAGCTCTTCCCCCGCCGAAGTTTTTATCTCCTATATGAATCAAGCCATTCAAAAAAGTGCCATTCGTTAGTACGACTGATTTACCTCTGACTTCAATACCAAGAGATGTTTTCACCCCAACGACTTTATGATTTTCTACAATTAATCCAGAAACCATCTCCTGATAGAAATCAAGATTTGGTGTTGCCTCTAGCATTAAACGCCAATCTTCAGCAAAACGCATTCGGTCACTTTGTACACGTGGACTCCACATCGCAGGCCCTTTGGATTTGTTGAGCATCTTAAATTGGATGGCCGAGGTGTCACTAACGATACCGCTGTAACCGCCGAGCGCATCAATTTCACGTACAATTTGACCTTTCGCAATTCCACCCATCGCAGGATTGCAAGACATTTGGGCGATGTTCTGCAAATTCATCGTAATCAACAATGTCTTGCTTCCCATATTAGCGGCAGCGGCAGCGGCCTCGCTTCCTGCGTGACCGGCCCCAACTACTATGACGTCATACACTTCGTTAAACATAATTTTGATATTGTTCCACGTGGAACATATTATTTCTTTTCGTTTAAATTCAATTGTTTACTCCACTAAATCAACTAATGACTCCTACTCTTTTAGAGTGTATATAAATTTAAGTTTGCAAATATACGTTGATTTCCTGAATATTAGGACAACTGTGCCATGTAGTAATTTTCTTTCGAACGCATTGTCACTTCATCAGTTTCGGACTTGTCTTTGTAACCGCAGTAATGCAACACGCCATGCACCATGACGCGATTCAATTCAGAAATAAAATCGGTACTAAAATCTGTAGCATTTTCCTTTACCCTTTCTATTGAAATATAAATGTCGCCATTAATTTGCTTTCCCATGGTGTAATCGAAACTAATAATATCTGTGAGCGTATCGTGGTTTAGGAACTCAATATTCAACTTTAGAAGATAGCCATCGTCACAAAATATATAATTAATTTCACCTTCATTATATCCTTCCTGAATGATTACAGAAGATATCCATTTTGAAATCTCTTTCTCATTTTGAAGTTCAAACTCTGTTTCGTAATTAAAGCTGATCATTTGTCTTTTTGAAATACTCTTGCACTTTCTTTTTGTAAACTTGTTGCAAAGGTAATGCTTGCCTATTCAATATTTCCGTAGTGTTAAAATATTCTTTGGCTGTTGGGATTTGATTGTTACTGTCGTTATTATACTGCTTCTGATTGCTTTCGGCTTTTCGTTTGTTGTCCTCATCCTGTAAAAAACTCGCATTGTCCATCTTGAGCAAACGATGTTGCAAATCCATCATCTTTTGAAGCGTTTGATTCGTAAAGCCTTTATTCAAAAGGTCCATCTCTATATCTTCCATTTTTTGTAGAAGCATCTTACCCTCGCCTTTTGTTCCAGCTTCTCCTAAACGATTCTCTAATGCTTGTCGTAATTGCTGTTGTTGTTGATAGATACGATATAACTCTCCGTTTGATTCTTCACTAGAACCTTCACCTTCTCCTTGTTGTTTTCCATCCTTACCGTTCTTTCCGTCTTTGCCGTCTTTGCCGTTCTCACCTTTTGAGCCTTTGCTATCGCCATTTTCTCCCTGCTCGCCTTCGCCACTTTTTCCACTTTGGCCTTCTTTACCTTCCCCTTCTTTAGATTTTCCTTTATCCCCTTTCTTCATTCCTTCCTCCATTTGCTTATTCAGCTCCTCTTGACTCATAATAATGTCCGGCAACTGCATACCTCCGTCGCCTTCTCCCTGACCCATTCCTTTACCTTTTCCCTGACCCTGTCCTTGTCCAGGATTCATTTGAGCCTCCATATTATCTAAAACATCGCTTAAGAAGCTTGCCAAATCATTTGTTGCGGTTATAGTGTACTGTTGAGTTGAAACACCTTGATACAATTGGTTTTCGGATAATTGTCCAAGAGATTTATCAATATTAAAAAACACATCCGTAATTTTTGAATTAACCGTTTCTGAAATCATTGGCTGACG
>JBBSLN010000347.1:0-3412 GCA_038255205.1 Flavobacteriales bacterium | reverse complement strand
TAAAAGTCCACCAAGCATTCCTTCAAGACCGCTTTTATCGTTTACATTTTGTTGCTTGGCTTGATTTCCAAGCATTCCCATAAGGATAGGTGCCGCTATTTTAAGAATTTGAGCTATCGTTCCGGCATCCATTCCAGATTGTTTGCTCAATGCGTTCTGTACATTTGATTGTTTATTGCCCAGCACATGTCCCAAAATTTTATTTCCATCATTCGTTACGTTTTCATCGACACCACCTCCAAATAAGCTGCCAAGATTATCAAGAATGCTTCCATCATGTTTTCCGCTATTCAACGCACTTAACAAGCCATCAGCGCCCTGAGGCGTTTCAGCGTTACGTCTCATAGCTTGCATCAAAACTGGCATCGCCATCATTAATACGTCTTGCGTTTTGCTTTCGGGTTGATTGGTTTGGGCAGCAACTCCACTAACAATGGATTTACCAGTTGGACTGTTCAATAAATCAAAAATTCCAGACATTTGTTTTAAGTTTTATTTTGAGGATGTAAATTATAAAAAAAAACCTATAACAGAAGTGGTTATAGGCCTTTATATATGCTAATGTTGATAACTTCTATGCGTTCTCTGTTTTTAAAATACTGATAATTTGTGATGCCAATTCAGTTCCAATTCTGTCCTGGGCTTCATCAGTTGCTGCTCCAATATGAGGAGTCAATGAAATTTTTTGGTTCATAAGTATTTGAACTGAAGGCGTAGGTTCATTGTCAAATGTATCCAATCCGGCGAAAGCAACCTTACCACTTTCCAAAGCCTTAATCAATTCGACCTCGTTGATGATGCCACCACGAGCAGCATTGATAATCCCAACGCCATCTTTCATCATATCCAATTGTTTTTTGTCGATGACAAATTCCTTTTGGGCAGGAACGTGTAGTGTTATAAAATCAGCATGTTGTAAAATGTCTTTCATTGGCTCGGTTTCAATTTCCACGTTGATAAACTGACCGTTGTAAAAATCAACTTTGATGGTTGCTTTTTCTACGAATTTATCACTGGCAATGACTTTCATACCGACACCAAGCGCAATCTTTGCAACTTCCCGTCCGATACGTCCAAAACCTATAATCCCTAATGTTTTGCCACGTAACTCGCGTCCTTTAGCGTAGTTCTTTTTGAGAGTGTTGAACTGTGAATCACCATCCAAGGGCATGTTTCTATTGGCATCATAAAGAAAACGAACACCACCAAATAAATGTGCAAAAACCAATTCAGCTACCGATTCAGAAGATGCAGCAGGTGTATTTATAACATGTAGACCTTTATCACGCGCATAATCCACATCGATATTGTCCATACCGACACCACCACGACCGATTATTTTTAAATTTGGACACCCATCAATCAAATCTTTTCGGACTGTCGTCGCGCTTCTTACTAAAATAACATCAATTTTATGCTCATTGATATAATTTACTAACTGTTCTTGTGCTACTGTTGTCGTGATGACTTCAAATCCTGCTTCCTCAAGAGCGACTTGACCACTTTTTGAAACACCATCATTTGCTAATACTTTCATTTTATATGTTTAAGGTTTAAAGTTTAAAGTTTCGGGTTTAAGGTTCAAAATTCAAAATTGAGACCTTGACAAAAAACTTTAATATGTTTTAAAAATTTAATTAATAATTATCTTCTGTAAACTGCGACTGAAGACTGCCGACTGAAGACTGCCAACTGAAGACTGCCAACTGATTTAAGCTTTCATCTCCAACTCACTCATCACTTCCACCAACACTTTCACACTATCAAGTGACAAAGCATTGTACATCGAAGCACGATAACCACCAACACTTCTATGGCCTTCTAAACCGCTGATGCCAGCTTCTTTCAGCATCGTATCAAAGGTTTCTTTTAAATTGTCATTGACCAAATTAAAGGTCGCATTCATATTCGAGCGATCTTCTTTAACTGTGAAGCCTTGGAACAATGGGTTTAGATCAATTTCAGAATAAATCAATCGGGCTTTCGTATCGTTAATTTTTTCCATGGCTGAAACGCCTCCCTCATTTTTCAACCATTCCATGGTTAACATAGCTGCATAAATAGGAAAAACTGGAGGTGTGTTGAACATGCTACCTTTGCTGATGTGCACTTTGTAATCGAGCATGGACGGGATTTTTCTTGATACTTTACCAAGAATATCTTCTTTAACAACAACCAAAGTCGTACCTGCTGGTCCCATATTCTTTTGAGCGCCTGCATAAATTAAATCGAATTTTGAAAAGTCAATCTGACGTGAAAAAATATCACTGCTCATATCGCAGGCCATTGGGATTGGTGAATCTGGAAACGATTTCATCTGTGTTCCAAAAATCGTGTTGTTCGACGTGCAATGAAAATAATCGTAATCTTCAGGAATTTCGTATCCTTTTGGAATGTAGTTGTAATTGGCTTCTTTTGAAGAGGCAATTTCATAGACATCATCAAAAATACGGGCTTCTGAAATGGCATTATCTGCCCAAGTTCCTGTATTTATATAACCAGCTCTTTTTTCCAACAAATTCATTGCAACCATTACAAATTGCAAACTTGCTCCACCTTGGAGGAATAATGCTTTGTAACCTTTGCCTTGCAAACCAAGCAGTTCAAGAGCCAATGAACGAGCGTTTTCCATGACATCAACGAAGTCTTTGCTTCGATGTGAAATTTCCAATAAAGACAAACCTGAATTATTAAATTCGATAACGGCTTCGGCTGATTTCTTTAAGACTTCCTGTGGCAAGATGCTTGGACCTGCACTAAAATTGTGTATTTTCATGATAAAAGAATGTGGTTTTTTTTAACAGTTACAAAGGTGCTAAATTCCAAATAAAATAATGTTATGAATATGATAATTTATCAACTATATTTTTAACAAAAACGTTATAGTATCAACATTGTCTGCATAATCCCAAAGTTGAGGCGATTGGGTTTCACCAAAAGCGATGTTATGTTCCACAATGTCATTTGCTACCACACATTGGATTTTATCTTCGTCAGACTGGAGTTTGGCTTTCAGCGTTTCCAAAGACTCATAAAATTCATAAAACAGTGTGGCAATAGGTGAACCATAGCTCCCATCTTCCTTTATCATCAAAAAGCCATTTTCAAGCATTTCAAATTCGCTCATTAAGTAGACTGCTTTGTTATAATCGTAGTTGTTGGCATATTTATTCTGATGAATGATTTCATTCCAATGGTACATGGCATTGAAAAACTTTTCAAAGTTGTAATCTTTTGGGACGAATAGTTTGGACACATTTCTGCAACCTAGTCCATAATAGCGAAAAACATCCTCTGAAAGTCCCAACAATTTTTCTTCCGTTTCATTTCCTGTCAAAACCGCTACTGAATTGCGATTCTTTCTGATGATGGATGGTTTTCCCTTGAAATAATATTCGAAATAACGAGAAGT
>JBBSLN010000346.1:0-3413 GCA_038255205.1 Flavobacteriales bacterium | reverse complement strand
TGTCCGTTTTCGTCGAATGATGTGGCTTCCAATACATCTGGTAAATTGGGGTCTACAACCCAAGAATGATAGCGGCCAACCTCGATGGTTTTGTCCAATCCTTCAAAAAGGGATTCATCTTCGACACAGCGTGTGACCTTGGTGGCGACACCATGGAAAACGCTATCTAAATTGATGAGTTTACCACCAAAAACTTCGCCTATTGCTTGTTGGCCAAGGCAAACGCCAAGTATGCTTTTTGTTGGAGCATATCTTTGAATGATTGCTTTTAACAATCCTGCTTCATCAGGAATTCCTGGGCCTGGAGACAGAACAATTTTATCGAACGCTTCGACATCATCTAAATGTAATTGGTCGTTACGTCTCACGGTGACAGCGCAACCCAAATCTTCCAAAGAATGGACGAGATTATAGGTAAAACGGTCGTAATTGTCTATGACTAATATTTTTTTCATAATCCCCATTGTCCTGCGGACATTTCCCCGAAGGGAAAAAATTAAGTTAATATAAATTTCCATTATTGAGTATGTTCCTCAAATCCAGAAATGTTTTTTTGTTTTACTACCAACTACCTACTGCCTAATACCTACTTACCTACTACCTACTGCCTACTGCTCACTGATGACTGCCTACTATTTTTTTGCGTTAGGGATTGAAGCGGCATCCTTTTTTGTTTTTCACAAAAAAGATACAGCGGAAAGCCCGACCCTTTTCGGGTAACGCCCAAAATCGCATCATAATAACACTTCAATTTAAACCTACAAGGTTTTTGAAACCTTGCAGGTTGGTTAAATTTCTTTTGCCAATTCAATCGCTTTTGTCAACGCTCCCAATTTATTATAAACTTCCTGCAATTCGTCTTCTGGTTTGGATTTTGAAACAATTCCTGCGCCTGCCTGCCAATGTAACTGATGATTTTTGCTCAAAAATGTTCGTATCATGATGGCGTGATTGAAATTGCCTTCAAAATCCATGAAACCTATGGCGCCTCCATAAAAATCGCGACTGGTTTTTTCGTATTTTTCTATGAGTTGCATCGCTTTATGTTTGGGTGCGCCACTCAATGTTCCTGCGGGAAAGGTGTCTGCTACGACTTGCATGGTGGTTGTGTCCTTATCTTTTGTCCCTGTTACTTTGCTGACTAAATGGATTACGTGCGAAAAAAATTGCACTTCTCGATAGTTTTCCACCTTCACATTGCTTCCATGTCGGCTTAAGTCGTTGCGCGCTAAATCAACTAACATGACGTGTTCGGCATTTTCCTTGTCATCAACGGCTAATTTTTTGGCAAGTTCAGCATCTTTTTCGTCATTTCCTGTACGCTTAAACGTTCCTGCTATGGGATGGATTTCAGCTTTACCTTCGTTGATAATCAGTTGTGCTTCAGGCGAACTTCCAAAAATCTTAAAATCGCCATAATCAAAATAGAATAGGTAAGGGGACGGGTTGATGCTTCGCAAAGCACGATACACATTGAATTCGTCCCCTTTAAATGGCTGTGAAAACTTTTTTGAAAGCACTAATTGGAAGACATCGCCACGCTGACAATGTTTTTTTGCCAACTCTACATTCTGTTTGTATTCTTCATCAGATAAATTGGACGTTGTGTCTCCATTTGTTGAAAAATTAAATGCTGCATAATTTTTAGATTTTATGAGTTGTAAAATGTCGTCAATATTGTTTTCGGTATCAAAGCAATGTGCAAACACATAGGCTTCATTTTTAAAATGATTTATGGCAATAATATTTTTATATACCGCATAGTAAATGTCGGGAATGTCTAGATGACCTTCTTTTTTTGAAATTTCAACGTCTTCAAAATACCGAACGGCATCGTACGCCATATATCCAAAAATGCCATTATTAATAAACTTAAAAGTCTCGTTGGAATGTATCAAAAAGCGCTGCGTAAATTTGTGAATGTATTCCACAACATTTGTATCTGGGTGAATGATATGAGTCAAATGACTTCCATCTGGAAAGGTTTCAAGAATCTTTTCGTGCTGTACTTTTATGGAAGCAATTGGGTTGCAACATATGTATGAGAAACTGTTATCATTAGCGTGGTAATCACTACTTTCCAATAAAATGCTGTTCGGAAATTTATCCCGAATTTTTAGGTAAATACTCACAGGAGTGATGGTGTCTGCGAGGATTTTTTTGTAATGTGTATAGAGACTGAATGTCTTCATAAATTGAAATTTTTAAAAAAGCAAGAGGCTTGTCGTGAATGACAAGCCTCTTTTGTATATTGATTAAATAATACTATATAGGATTAGTTCACGAATTAGATTTTCGAGAGTTCCACCACCAAGTATGATTTAAAATTGCGTTCATGTTTATTTGATTCAAAGATATAAATGATATTTAAGATTTCAAACTAATTGCAATAAAAATAAATAAAGTTTCCCACCGAAGCGGGAATCCTTGCAATAAGTGTTGCTATCAATCAATTCTATAGGATTAGAATTTTAAATTTACGTGCAAATCGAATACATCATAAATTGCTTTGTCTTTCAAGCCGTCGAAGAAACTTGCTGAACCGTATTTAATATCATATTTGGTTCTGTCAATTTTCAAATCGGCAGTTGCGGTGTTGTTGTCTTTTACATTCATTGTAAAGGTGTTCGGAAAGCTAATACCTTTGATTGTTAGATCGCCAGTTACTTTGTAAGTTCCTTTTGATCCTTCAACTTTAGTAATCACAAATTGTGACGTTGTATGGTCATCAGTTCCAAAGAAATCTGCTGATTTTAAGTGGCCTTCCAATTTTCCTTTAGACTCGCCTTCTAAATCTGTCACTGCCAATGTTGGCATATCCATGGTGAAACTTCCACCTGTCAAATTATTTTTGTCGTCGAATTTTAAAGTTCCATCTTTCAATTGTATGGTTCCTTCGTGCTTACCTGTCACTTTTTCAGCATTCCAGGTGATTTTACTGTTCACGATATCTACTTTTTTCTCTGTTGCAACTGTTACTGCTGCAAATGCCATGGCTAAAATTAATGTGCTTTTCATAGTTGTTTGTTTTTAGGATTGTGTTCTTAATTTATTTAATAAAAGGTTTAATTGTTCTAATTCTTGAATTGACAGATTTGAGGTTAAATTGCTTTCACTCACTTCTACTAATGTGTCTAATTTCAACAAAAGTTCCAGTCCGCTGTCTGTGATAAATATTTCGACTTTACGTCTGTTTTTTTTGCAGATGAATCTTTTTACATAATTTTTGAGAATTAATTTGTCCACTAATCTTGTAGTATTGCTCATCTTGTTTATCATTCGTTCTTGAATGTCTTGCAGATTTATGGAAGCACCTTTTTGACCTCTTAAGATTCTCAATACATTAAATTGTTCCATAGATAAATCGAAAGGCTTTAAGACGGATTGCATTTCTTCTTTAAATACAGTATTGG
>JBBSLN010000345.1:0-3417 GCA_038255205.1 Flavobacteriales bacterium | reverse complement strand
TTCATTTTAAACGGTTACTACAAGAACAAAGAGCATTTAGAATGGATATTGAAAAATCGATATAATTTCAGAACTGGTTTAGGAAAAGGCGTGCTTCCAATAGGTGTTAGCGAACTAAAAGCAAAATATCTCATTCTGCATGGACCGAATGAAACGGTAACCTCAAAAATATACCAATTGAAAAATGATGGTATTTTGATTCATTCAGCTCAAGACCTGATTGACAAAAAATATCCAACAATTCCTATTAGGAGAATTGTATCTAATGTTTGGAATTGAAGCCGATGCCAAGTGCCAATTTAAAAATGCCAAGTTTGATTTAAAGCTATTGAGTAAATATTCAAGTTTTCGAAATTCTGCCAAGCCGATAACCGTTTCTTTATCGGAACTAATGAAAGTAAAGATTATTGGATAAGCGATTACTAAACCATTTAAGTCAAAATTAATCAAAAAAAAAAATCAAACATTCATTTCTATATTCAACTTCTAAACTTACTTTTTGCGTTAGGGATTGAAGTGGAAAGCCCATAGCCACGCAGATTTTTATCGGCGTGGCGAGGACTTGCAACGAAAAGCCCGACCCATTTCGGGTAACGCCCAAATCTTCATAATCACTAACACAAATTGGAATCAAACAAACCTACTTTTCCGAATAAAGTCAAGCATTCTATCAATAAAGTTAAACCATCTCAAATTTCATGTCTATATTGTAATGAACATTTAAAATCACAATGATGAACAAGATACCGAATCAAAAAGACGAAGCAAAAAAAGACGAAACTCAACAGAACAAAACTGCCATTTCAGAACAAGCCATTAATAAAAAAGAAGTGGATGGACGCGATATCAATCATCAAGTAAAGGATAAACGTGAAAAGCATCAACCTAGAGATAACGCTTAAGCTGAAACAGATACACTAATTTTATAAAATTATACCAATGATAATCACAAAACTTTTAGGTCTGTCGACCTTCTTCGCAAATAAAAAAGCAACAATTGCCATTCTCGCTATCGAAATGGCAATCCTTGCATATGCCATAGTAAACAAAAAAGACAAAAAAAAGAAGCAAAAAAGATTGACAGCATAGAAAATCAAAAAGAAGTATCACCATCTTTTACAAGTTCATGAACATTTATTTATGAACTTTTTTTGTGTGCAAAAAATTGATATAAAATATCTTCTCCTACTATTTGGTAATCACATAAGTTATCGTAAATTTGCAAACTCTTTTTGAGAGAGGAATGTTTAATCAGCCACGCCGTTAGCGTGGTAAATAAAATTAATAAGTGTGGACACATTAAGCTACAAAACGATTTCAGCAAACAAAGCTACTGTTAATAAAGAGTGGGTTTTGGTTGATGCTGAAGGTCAAAGTCTAGGGCGTCTTGCTTCTAAAGTTGCAAAACTTTTGAGAGGTAAGCACAAGCCTAACTTCACACCACACGTTGATTGCGGAGATAACGTCATTGTTATCAATTCCGAAAAAGTCAACTTAACAGGAAACAAGTGGAATGACAAAACGTACATTCGTCACACAGGGTATCCAGGTGGTCAAAGAAGTTTAACTGCTACAGAAATGTTTGGAAAAGATCCAGCACGATTAGTAGAAAAATCAGTAAAAGGAATGCTCCCTAAAAACAAATTAGGTGCAGAGTTATTCCGTAACCTAACTGCTGTGGTTGGAACAGCGCATGCACATGCTGCTCAAAAACCGAAAGTAATTAACTTAAACGAATTCAAGTAAATGGAAGTAATTCACAAAATCGGCCGTAGAAAGACGGCTGTTGCTCGCGCGTATGTTGCCAAAGGAAAAGGGAACATCACAATCAATAAAAAAGACATGGCGATTTATTTTCCTACTGCAACTTTGCAGTACAAAGTAAATCAACCTTTGGTCATGACTAACAATGAAGGCAACTTTGATATTACAGTAAATGTATATGGAGGTGGTATTACTGGTCAAGCAGAAGCGATCCGTTTAGCATTATCTCGCGCAATGTGCGAATTAGATGCAGAAAACAGATTGATTTTGAAACCAGAAGGATTGTTAACAAGAGACCCAAGAATGGTAGAACGTAAGAAATTCGGTCAGAAGAAAGCTCGTAAGAAATTCCAGTTCTCTAAACGTTAATCACATTACCTCGATTGGAAATATCATCAAACGTATTTCCAATCAAGTTTTTTTCAAAACAAAATTTAACCCAGTTATTGTTGTCCATCACGTTAGTGCGTGAGGATTTAGTTAAGCATCTAAATGAAGCCAGGCGCCAGAAGCTATAAGCTTAAAGCCAAATGGAACATTGCTAATCAACAGAACGTAAACTAAAACAAAATGAATATTGAAATTAAAGAATTATTAGACGCAGGTGTACACTTCGGTCACTTGACACGTAAATGGGATCCAAACATGGCTCCTTACATTTATATGGAGCGTAACGGTATCCATATCATCAACCTTTACAAAACAGCCGCAAAAATTGAAGAAACGTCTCAAGCGCTTCACAAGATTGCTGCTTCAGGAAAGAAAATCCTTTTCGTAGCCACAAAAAAACAAGCCAAAGACATTGTTGCCGAAAAAGCAGGAGCAGTCCAAATGCCTTATATAACTGAAAGATGGCCAGGCGGCATGTTGACCAACTTTATCACCATCAGAAAAGCTGTTAAGAAAATGGCTATGATTGATAAAATGAAGAAAGATGGAACATTCTTGACATTGTCTAAAAAAGAACGTTTGCAAGTAGATCGTTTGAGGGCTAAATTAGAGAAAAATTTAGGTTCTATCTCTGAAATGACGCGTTTGCCAGGCGCCATATTTGTAGTGGATATCAAACGTGAGCACATTGCCATCAAAGAAGCACAAAAATTAAACATTCCAATCTTCGCAATGGTTGACACGAATTCTGATCCACGTCAAGTAGATTATTTAATTCCTGCAAATGATGATGCTTCAAAGTCTATTGAAAAAATCATGACGCTTGTTACAGCAGCTGTAGCAGAAGGTTTAGCAGAACGTAAGTCAGACAAATCTGAAAAAGAAGAAGGTGATGACTCTAAACCAGCTAGAGAAAAGAAAGCTGAAAAGAAAGATGATAAGGAAGACGTAAAAGAAACAAAAAAGCCAGCAGCAAAAAAGAAAGTAGCCGCTGACGAAGAAGAATAAATAACAATTTCACAACATAATTAAGTCGTTTAGTTCTTTTCTTTGTTGAAAATTAATTGAACGACTTTTTAAATTTAAAATTTTCAGTCTGAATGTTGAAATGACGTAAGACTGAAGGGACAGAAGACAGAAGACGTAAGAAGTAAGACGTAAATCGTAAATCGTAAATCGTAAATCGTAAATCGTAAATTAAAAAATATACTGGAGACATTCACTTTTGAGAAAGAAAAATAGTCGTACGTCATAAGTCATATC
>JBBSLN010000344.1:0-3421 GCA_038255205.1 Flavobacteriales bacterium | reverse complement strand
GAAAACCAGGTTGGATACGTATGTCCATTCATCCTACGACGACAAATGCAGAAATTGGATATGTTTGTGATGGCTTAAAAGCACTGGCTAGAAACCACGAGGTCTGGGCAAATGATTATAACTATATAAGAACTTCGAATGAATTCATTCATAAGTTGCAATCTGAAAACATGGTTAACGAAACGCCCGTTAATTCATGGTTCGAATTGTAATTATTTGAATTTTTCAGGAACGATGTCTTTATGTTTCCATCGTTTATGGGTCCATAGATAATACTGAGGTGCTTCCGCAATTTGTTTCTCCACCAATCTGAAGAATTTATCTGTTATTTCGTAATCCTTATAGTCTTTTGGAGTTAACGTAATCACATCAAACGTGGTTTCGTAGTAGCCTCTTTTCAATCGTTTTACCCTGAAAAAAACAACGGCCATATCCAGTCTCTTGGCCAGCATTTCTGCACCGGTATGCATTGGAACTTTATAACCCATAAATTCGCCCCAATGTAATGCAGTATGTGGTTTTGCAGTTTGGTCTGACACAAAACCACTTATGGTTAGATTACCTTCAACTTTGGCTCTGATAAGAATAGGAATGGTTTCTTTCGTGGTAATTAAATGACTGTTATATTTTGCTCGTATTCGCTTGACAAGTCGGTCAAAATAGGGATTTCCGATTCGTTTGTAAACCGCATAACCCTTGGTGTTTTTATCGACAAATCGATTCAGAATAAAAATCCATTCCCAACTTCCGTAATGAGCACACATCAAAATGGTGCTTTTATTCATTTTTTCAATATCATTGAGAACTTCGACATTGGCAAATTTGAAATGTTCCTTCATTTCATTTTCCGAAATGGTTAAGGATTTAATGGCTTCCACAACCATATCACATAAATGATGATAAAATTTTGTGATGATTTCTTTGATTTCTGAATGGGATTTATCAGGAAAGACAAGGGTCAAATTATCCCTGACGACTTTTTTTCTATAGCCAAATACAAGATAGATCCAAAAATAAAGAAAATCCGAAAAGGCGTAAAGCAATCTAAAGGGCAAAATAGATACTAACCACAAAAACGGATAAACAAGAATGTAAACAAGAAATTGCATTAATAAATATTAAATTTGCAGCTGCAAAGATATGCTATATTATAATTAAACGTTTAAGAGTTTATGGGTAATTTAAGTTTGGTAACCATCGTCATTATTGCCGCAAATATCATGATTTCATATAAAGGATTCAGTGATTATGGTTTTTTTGAACGTTATAAATTCAACGTGGGAGCTATTAGAAGAGGCGAACAAATACGAATATTCAGTTCAGGGTTTTTGCATGTGGATACGATGCATTTACTTTTCAACATGATCACTCTTTACTTTTTTGCGGACATTGTGGTTGTCGAATTGGGTAATTTAAATTTTATCGTTGTTTATATTACAAGTCTAATTCTAGGGAATCTACTGTCGCTCTATTTTCATCAAGATGAATATCATTATTCCGCAGTAGGAGCAAGTGGCGCTGTGACCGGAATATTGTATGCCGCTATATTGCTAAGACCTGGTATGGAATTATACATGTTTTTTATACCTATTCCAATCCCTGCATATATTTTTGGTATCGGTTATTTGCTCTATTCTATTTATGGAATGAAAAAACGGATTGGCAATATTGGCCATGATGCGCATTTTGGAGGCGCCATAGGAGGTTTTGTCGTGACATTGATGCTTATGCCATCCCTATTTAAAACAGATTTGTTGATGATAGGTTTATTGGCAATCCCTATCATTCTCTTATTTGTATTACACCAAACAGGGAAAATATAGTTGTTTTAACTCTCAGTTCGGGCGTAGTCTAGAGCCTAAAAAGAAAAACAATAGTACTCGTTGAGCTTCGCTCGCGTCTGTCAGTACGAAGAATATTCTGAATTTCGAACGTACAATATGACAGCACAGAAATTTAGTTAAGCATTTCAGCAATTTTATCCTCAAGTGCTTGACCTCGTAAGTTCTTCGCGACGATAGTCCCATCAGCGTCTAAAATAAAGGTGGCTGGAATGGATTGGATATTATACTGAAGCGCAACAGGATCTTGGAAATAATTGAGATTGGACACATGATGCCATTTTAGTTTATCATCTTCAATTGCTTTTAACCACATTTCTTTTTGTCCTGGTCTGTCTAGAGAAACGCCGATGATTTCCAGTCCTTTATCATGATATTTTTCATACACTTTAACGACATTTGGGTTTTCTCTTCTGCATGGCCCGCACCAAGCCGCCCAGAAGTCTATAATAGTAGCTTTCCCTCTGATTTCACGTAATGATATTTGTTTGCCGTCAGGGTTTGGGGCAGAAAAATCTGGAGCTTCCTTACCGACGTTCAACATGGCGAGACTTTCATTCTGCTTTTTTATCGCTTCTATTTTGCTGCCAACCATCTGTCCATAAAATGAATTCTTAATATCGTCATCAAAATTAGTATAGGCCTCATCGATGCCATTAAATTCTACTGGATTGCTTTTTAAAATATTTTCAATTAACGAAAGAGAGAAAAAATTGTCATTATTGTCTTTCAAAAATTTTAATGGATACTCCTGTAAATCTTGATTAATTTTGGCAAAATCTTCTGAAAGTTTAGTTTTTGTCTCAGGATTGGATGAATCGACTTGCCCCCTAAATTCTATGTTCAATGCATCACGTCTATTCATCAATGACTTGAATCCATCCGTATATTCGGAAAGTGCTTTATTTGATTTTGTACCAGCAACTTTAGATTCTTCAATGTTATCCTTATTGAAGTCAATATCAATTACATCATTTTCAATCATGACAGGAATATATCCACCCACATTGTTGACCGACAGAAACCACAATTGAGGATAATCGACTTTACCTTCAAATTTAAAAGTTTCGTCCATTACGATTGCGCTGTCTTGTGGAATTTGGCTGCCGCGTTCATCTGTGGCTTTTAGATACACTCTCATCCCATTGTAAACACCTTTGGCCGTTCCATTAATGACATACCCGTCTGTCTTTTTGACTTCTTTGTTACAAGATGCCAAAAGAAGGCAAATCATTAAAATGCTAATACTATTTTTCATTATATCTGTTTTTTCGCGATACAAATATAGTGAGTTATCATAAACTAAAGACTAATAAAATCTTAAAGAAGATGGCGTTTGTGACTTTGAAATTACAAAATTGCCATACTTTTGTTTAAATTTTAGCTATGTTTCAAAATGATACGATAATCGCTTTGGCAACTCCTTCTGGAAGTGGCGCGATTGCTGTGATACGTCTTTCAGGAAAAGATGCCATAACTATTGGTTCAAAATTTTTTAAGTCCATTTCAGGCAAAACGTTGTCACAGCAAAAATCCCATACGGTTCATTTGGGGCAAATTGTAGACGAACCTCGCGTCAT
>JBBSLN010000343.1:0-3427 GCA_038255205.1 Flavobacteriales bacterium | reverse complement strand
TCGTCGGTTGATACATAGAGTCCAGTTTCTGTGCCTGCATAGAGGAGTCCTTTTTGTTTTTTATCGGCTCTTACCACTCTGGCAAACGTATGTGGACCATCAATTCCGTTGACGATTTTAGTCCATGACTGGCCATAATCAGTAGTTTTAAAAATATAAGGATTCAAATCCATCGATTTGTATCGCATCACTACAATATAAGCAGTTGCTGGATCTTGTTCTGAAACATCAATACTATTTACTATGCCGTCAGGAATAGATTTTGGCGTGATATTCGTCCAACTTTGTCCTCCGTTTTTAGTGATATGCAATAAACCATCATCGGTACCTGCATATAGCACATCTTCTTCATGTTGTGATTCTACCAATGCTGTAATGGTATTGTAATTTTCGCCACCAGCTGCTTCATTAGTAAAAGGACCGCCGCCTGGACCATGTTTGTCTTTTTCATCTTTAGTAAGATCAGGACTTATGGTTGTCCAACTCATCCCTTCATTTGTTGATTTAAAAACCACATTACCGGCATGATAAATTGTGCTTC
This sequence comes from Flavobacteriales bacterium, assembly GCA_038255205.1. GTDB lineage: Bacteria > Bacteroidota > Bacteroidia > Flavobacteriales > Flavobacteriaceae > JBPOFM01. The sequence continues at coordinate 2,886 of JBBSLN010000343.1, read as the reverse complement.
GGTTATGTGGAGACGTTATTAGAGGTGCGTTCCAATTGTAGCGATATTTGGAATCTTTGGGTTCGATACTCAAGCCTAATTCGGGATATTGTTTAATTGATTTTTGTTCGTTTGAAGCTTTTGTCCATTTACTAATATTCCCTTGGTAATTTCCGCCGTAAACAACATCTGGATGGTTTGGGTCAAACGCTATAAAAGCACTTTCACCTCCAGCTACTGAATACCAATCTTTCCAATCTATTCCTCCTCCATTGGTTCTACTTGCTATAGCAATCGCCGAATTGTCCTGTTGTCCACCATACACAAAGTAAGGCACTTGATTATCGGTAATCACACGATAGAATTGCGCCGTTGGTTGGTTTTCTTGGGTACTCCAACTTTGTCCACCATTATGTGAAATATTGGCACCTCCATCATTTGAATTTATTAATGTAGCATTGTCTTCAGGATTGATCCAAAGGTGATGATTATCACCATGAGGCACAGCAATATTTGAAAAGCTTTTACCGCCATCAATGGATTTCATGACTGGAGCATTCAAGACATAAACGACATCTTCATTTTGTGGATCTGCAAAAATCTCCATATAATACCAAGATCGTGCTATGTTGACACGGTCAGAATTTATTTGCTTCCAAGTTTTTCCGGCATCGTCCGAACGATACACACCACCTTCTTTGTCTTCGGCTTCAATAACTGCATAGACGCGTTCAGAGTTGGCTCTAGATACCGAAATGCCTGATTTACCAAAGGCCTTTGGTAAACCTTTTTCCATTTTATCCCAGGTATCACCTCCATCAGTCGATTTGTATAAGCCTGAATGCTCTCCACCTGATTCCATTGTCCAAGGATAGCGTTGGTGTTGCCACATGGCGGCGTACAAAATCCTTGGATTGTTCATATCCATCGATAGGGAAGAAGGACCAGTTGTATCATTAACGGTTAATATTTGTTGCCAAGTTTTTCCGCCATCGGTTGAGCGATATACTCCGCGATCATCTGAAGGTGCATATTGCGCACCTTGAGCCGTAACATACATAATATCGGGATTATTTGGATGAATAATAACATCTGAAATATGTCGTGATTTCTCCAATCCAATATGTTTCCAAGTTTTGCCGGCATCTGTAGATTTATAAACCCCATCACCCATAGAGGTCATAACACCCCGAGCCGAATGTTCACCCATCCCAACAACTACAACATTGGGATCACTTTCCGAAACTGCAATGGCGGCAACAGTCCCAGTTTCGAGGAAACCATCCGATACATTTTTCCAAGTGATGCCGTCATCCGTTGTTTTCCAAATACCTCCCCCTACTGAACCCATATAGAACGTATGGGGTTGACCTACAACCCCAGTCGAAGCGACACTTCGTCCACCTCGGAATGGTCCAATATTCCGAAATTTTAAGTTATTAAACATAGAATCGGTGACCGTGATTTTAGGTTCTTCCTTTGGTTTATTTCGTTTTTGAGCGTGTAGATTAAAGGAAAAGATAAGAAGACTGAATAGAAAGATTTTGAGTGTTTTGCGTACACCAATTCGATTGGTGATTTTGTCTTCGTGAAGTTTTGATTTCATAAGGTTGGTTTTGATAATTAATGTGAATTATTAAAGGTACATAAATATATAAACTAAAATGAATTCCTATTGATTGCCATTTTTTTTGGCTTTATGATTACAAATAGCTCAACCACCATTTGTCTTTATTATTAGCTTTGTAAATCATATATTTTTGCAAAAAGGGTAGAGGAGAAGTACAATTCCTATCCAAACGAGATATGTAATAAAACTGAATATCCGTAGCTCGCTAGATTTTCGCCCATAAAAGCTATCAGCCGTTAAAATCATATCGCGCCAATTACCTCCGAAAATCGTCATGCCAATTTTAGCAAGCACTTGAATGACAAACACATGCATGAAATAATAAAATAAAGGGATACACCCAAATACCAAAAAGAAATCTGTGACTTTGTTTTTAGTAGTTTCAACGGCGTGTAGGAATAGAGTTAAAGAGTATTTTTTATAACCGCTAAAGGGCGCAAAGATTTACGCAAGGCACGCGAAGAGATTATCAAATCCTTGCGACCTTTGCATTCAATTTATAAGGGATGTTTGAGTTTTGTATTTAACAGATTTTCTTTTTTAACCACAAAGGCGCAAAGATATACGCAAAACACGCAAAGAGTTTATCAAATCCTTGCGATCTTTGCGGTCTTCATCCTTGCGACCTTTGCGGTTAAGTTTTGTTAATTGTTATAAATTTGCAAATAATCAATTATAGTAAAACTATTTCAATCTATTTTTTCATGTCCATATAATCGAACACCAAATTGCTCAACGCATTGACACCTGTTTTAAATGCTTGGTCATCAATCAGGAATTGAGGGGTGTGATGGTCGCCTGCAGTTTTTGGGTCTTTTCCTTTCGTTAAGCCTCCAACAAAAAAGTAAAGTCCTGGAACTTTTTGTGCAAAGAATGAAAAATCCTCTGCTCCAGTAATAGCAGGAATCAAAACCACGTTTTCTTTACCTGCAGTATTTTCCAAAGATGGTAACATAGCTGCTGTCAGTTTTTCATTATTGAAAGTGACAGGATAACGATAGGAGTAGGGTAGTTCCACCGTTGCGGTTGTTCCAGCGGCTTGAGCAGTATGGTCTACAATTTCGCGAATTCTTTTGAGCACAAAAGCTTCGTCTTCGTTTGTTAAAGTTCTAATCGTACCCAACATTTCCACCTGTTCAGGAATAATGTTGCTCCGATTGCCGCCATTGATGGCGCCAATAGTAACGACAGCAGCGTTATTCGTCAAATTGACTTTTCTACTGATGATGGTTTGCAAATTATTAATGATTTGTGCGGAAACTACGATAGGGTCAATG
>JBBSLN010000342.1:0-3438 GCA_038255205.1 Flavobacteriales bacterium | reverse complement strand
CAGAGTTCAAAAATGTTCATGAGGTACTCAAAACAAATGAAGAAAGAATTGTAAAAGAACTTATTGATTTACAAGGACAACCCGTTAACATTGATGGTTATTATGAACCAAATGAGACAAAGGTAAAACATGCGATGCGCCCTAGCAACACTTTTAATAGTATTGTAAAAAACATGATGGAAAATAATTAAGTTCGATTGAAAAATTTGTTTAAATATTCTAATTATATATTAAACAATCCAATAAAAGCTCCTTATATTTATGGAGCTTTTATTTTTACAGAAAATTGCCAATGACTCATATTTCTAAATTACTAATGTTTATTGTTCTTGTCCTTCCATTTATGGGGATAGCACAAGAAAAATATACCTTAAGTGGGATTATAGCAGATCAAAACAGTAATGAAACCTTGATTGGTGTTAATATCATATTTCCGGAAATCCAATCTGGGACTACTACAAATGAATATGGGTTTTATTCAATAACACTTCCTAAAGGTGATTATAAACTTCAAGTCAGTTATTTGGGATTTACATCTATTTCTGAAACCATTTCTCTTTTCGAAAATAAAACTAAAAATTACAAATTATCCGAATCATCTGAAAGTTTAGATGAGGTTGTCATCACAGAAAATGTAGAAAAGCTCAATATCAAAAAACCGCAAATGAGCGTGAATAGCTTGACGATTGGAACTATAAAACAAATGCCTGTGGTATTGGGAGAAGTGGATATCATCAAGTCCCTCACCTTATTGCCTGGTGTCACGAATGCTGGAGAAGGCTCTTCCGGTTTCAATGTTCGAGGTGGGGCTGTTGACCAAAATTTAATATTGCTCGATGAAGCGACTATTTTTAATTCCTCACATCTGTTTGGTTTTTTTTCTGTGTTCAATCCAGACGCTATAAAGGATTTAAAATTATATAAAGGTGGAATTCCAGCGAAATATGGAGGACGCGTCTCCTCGGTTTTAGACATCTATCAGAAAGAAGGAAACAGCAATGAATTTCAAATGAATGGTGGTATCGGATTGGTCTCAAGTAGATTATTAGCAGAAGGCCCTATCGTGAAGGAAAAGGGCTCATTTTTGTTCGGTGGTCGAAGCAGTTACGCGCATTTATTTTTACCATTGTTTGATATTGACAATATTGCTTATTTCTACGATTTGAACACAAAGTTGAGTTACAAAATCAACGACAACAACAACGTCTACCTGTCAGGATATTTTGGTCGGGATGTATTTTCTATTTCAGATAGTTTTGAAAACACTTATGGTAATACTGTCGTGAATTTTCGATGGAACCATTTATTTTCTGAAAAGCTTTTTTCAAATGCTTCAGTTATTTATTCAGATTATTATTACGGTTTAAAGTTGAATTTTGTCGAATTCAATTGGGATTCAGGTATTCAGAATTTCAATTTTAAATACGACCTCAAGCATTATATTTCCAATAAGTTTAAATTGGAATATGGTCTCAACAGTATTTATTATAAATTCAATCCAGGTGATATTCAGCCTTCCACTCCTACTTCAGGTCTGAATCCTTTCAAATTAACCGATAAATATGCTTTTGAAAATGCCCTCTATATTGATGCTGAACATCAATTATCAAATCGCCTAACAGTGAGTTACGGACTTCGATTTAGTTCATTTTTGAGATTGGGTCAGGAATTAAATTTATACGACAGTGATAATCCAGTTGTATTTAATGAAGAACTTCAAATCTATGAAAAAGCAAATCCAATCGGTACGGAATCATTTAGTCGAAGTGACGTCATCAAATCATTTGCAAACCTAGAGCCTAGACTGGCATTGGCATATCAGCTGAACGAGAATACTTCCGTGAAGGCAAGTTATAATCGTATGAGCCAATATTTACATTTATTATCGAATACGAGTTCTCCTACGCCTGTGGATGTTTGGACACCAAGTGGCAAATATATAAAGCCACAGCTACTTGATCAAGTTGCGATAGGCTATTTCAAAACTATTAACGATAATAATTATTCACTGGAAGTGGAAAGTTTCTACAAAACCATCAAAAATCGTATTGACTATATCGATGGTGCCGATTTAATTGCCAACAATGCCATTGAACAAGTTATATTGAACGGAGAGGCCAGAGCCTACGGTCTCGAAATCCTATTCCGAAAAAATGAAGGCGATTTTAAAGGTTGGATTGCCTATACGCTTTCAAAATCCGAACAAAAAACAGAAGGACGGACACCATCTGAAACAGGAGTTAATAATGGCAATTGGTATCGAACGCCTTATGACAAAACCCATGACATATCCATAACAGCGTCATACGATTTCAGTAAAAAGTGGACGTTCAGTTCAAATTTTTTGTTTCAGACAGGACTTCCATCCACCTTTCCAAATGGACAATATGTCTATAATGGCATCACAATTCCCAACTATGAAGCAAGAAATTCAAGTCGTTTGCCTACCTATCATCGGTTAGATCTCGCTGCAACGTATAAACCTAATCCAGCGTCCCCAAAACGTTGGAAAAGCGAATGGGTTTTTAGCGTTTACAACGCTTACAACCGCAGAAATGCCGCTTCCATAACCTTTAGAGAGAACCGAATGACAGGAGTCAATGAGGCCAACCGTTTGGCTATTTTTGGCATTATTCCGTCAGTGTCTTACAATTTTAAATTTTAGAAAATGAAGTACTACCTCTATATTTTGATTCTCTTATTGACGTTTTCGTGTGAAGACGTCATCGATGTTGACCTCAATGATGCACCTCCAAAATTGGTCATTGATGCTTCCATTGAATGGTTCAAAGGTACAGCGGGAAACGAACAGAGTATTAAACTGACCTTGTCAGCTCCCTATTTTGATTCCACTGTTCCTCCAGCAAATGGAGCACAAGTCGCAGTAACTAACACAAATAATACTATTTTCAATTTTATTGAAGACGGAAATACAGGGATTTATAAAACTTCAAGTTTTGTCCCAGAAATTAACGAAACATACATTCTAACCATTATATATCAAGATGAAACCTACATAGCGAGCGAAACATTGAAGTCCGTCGTGCCCATCGAATATGTAGAGCAAAATGATGAAGGAGGTTTTACAGGTGACGAGACCGAACTCAAGGCATTTTACAACGACCCAGCGGACGAAGAAAATTATTATTTCTTTGAATTCATAAGCGATATCCCTGAAATTCCGACTCTAGAAGTGTATAAGGACGAATTCACCAACGGAAATATCATTTTTGGATTCTATACAGAAGAAGATTTAGACACAAATGATGTCGTTTTTATCAGAAATCATGGCGTCTCACGCAGATTCTACAATTTCATGTTCATACTCCTTCAGCAAAATAGCGATGACGGTGGAGGTCCATTTGAGACACAACCAGCAACAGTTAGAGGTAATTGCATCAATCAAACCAATCCTGATAATTTCCCATTGGGGTATTT
>JBBSLN010000341.1:0-3445 GCA_038255205.1 Flavobacteriales bacterium | reverse complement strand
TACGCTTTCAGAAGTCGGTTCAACCGAATCATCGGCAACAGTAGCGGTTCCATTATCATTATAGGTCGCTAGATTAATGGTGTAGGAATCTTGCCCGAGTAATGAGCGCCAATTATCAACCGTCAATTGCGTACCATTCACAGCATTAAATAAGTCACCTCGCATTAAGCCTTTTGCTTGCGCATCGGTATTTGGAAGAATGTAGCGTACATAACCATATAAATTGCTACTGGAAGAAGAGAAACGAAACAATCCGAATTCCATTCCGTTATTTTTTGTAACACCGCTAAAGAGTTGTTCTAAAGCAATGTAATCATCCACTAAAACACTGAATCTGTCCACTGTTTGTCTTTGATAAATAAGGTCATCGAATAAATCCTCTGGACCAGAATACGAATTTAGATAGGAGGCATATTCTTCGTTAGACGAAAAACGGTCATTTGCCAAATCGGGTTTGAAATCTTTATATAAATAAAAAGCATTCATTCCTTTCCATACAAAATCCGAGATCTCACTGGCAGATATGGCATTGTCGTCTTGGTCTTCAAAGCAACTTACAAGAAGTGTAGAAGTGAAAAGGGCAATCAGGGCAACTTTTAAAATTTTCATAGGAGCAATTATTTTCTTTTGCATTAACAAGCTATTAGTCTACTAAACTTTAAATTTACTTACATTATTGTAAATTAAAAATTTAAGAGAGATTTTATTTTATGTCGCTATTTCTATAATATAAAATATTTAGCCGAGCTAATCTCGCTGTAAAGCGGGAACTATCAAAATAAATTAAAATCATTGTAACAAAAATCACCTTGGTTCGTCGTAATAATAGAAGCGGGAATAACTAACCTGTTTTAAACTAAACAACTAATGACTCAGACAGATTTTGTAACGTTAGTGATGCCTTTTAAAGACAAGGTATTCCGATTGGCAAAGCGATTATTGGTTTCGAAAGAAGAAGCTGAAGACGCCACGCAGGAAATTTTAATGAAGTTGTGGAAGAATCAGAAGAAGATTGAAGATTATAAGAATATAGAAGCTTTTTCGATGACAATGACCAAGAATTTTTGCTTGGACCGATTAAAATCCAAACAGGCACAGAATTTAAAAATCGTTCATAGCAATTATCAAGATAATAACACGTCATTACAGAAACAAATTGAACTGAATGATAGCGTGGATTGGGTTTCAAAAATAATAGAGGCCTTACCAGAACAACAAAAAATAATATTACAATTAAGAGATATTGAGCAATACGAATTTGAAGAAATAGCAGAAATGCTAGAAATGAACCAAACAGCCATTCGTGTCGCCTTATCAAGAGCAAGAAAAACAATTAGAGAACAATTAACAAATAAACACAATTATGGTGTCAGATAATATAGAAAAGCTATTGGAAAAGTATGACAATGGCGAAACAAGCTTACAGGAAGAGCAGCAGTTGAGAGCCTATTTTTCTCAAGAAGATGTTGCACCACATTTGGAGTCTTACAAAGTCATGTTTCAATTCTTTGCCAATACTAAACAGGAAACCTTTACCAAAGACGTTCCATTATATACCGATAACTTTCGTGAAAAAAAACCTAGTTATATATACCAATGGATTTCTGCCGCAGCGGTCATCGTCATCATGTTTGGGATTTTTATGCAGTTTAATAATGACGAGCCAAAGACCTTTGACGATTTGACCAAAGAACAACAATTGGCTTATAACAACACAAAAGAAGCCTTTAGTCTTCTGTCTTCAAAGTTCAACGAAGGCACTTCCAATGTAAGTGTTTTGGGAATTGTAGGCGACCAGTTTGACAAAGGTGCTGAAAAAGTGGAATACGTGAATGAATTTTCAAAAGCAACGAATAAAGTTTTAAAGAAACCAGTAAAAGAAGATAAAAACAAGTAGAATTAAAAACAAGTAATTAAATAATTAGAAATTATGAAAAATTTAAAAAATGTTCACGAACACAAAAACAAAATAAGTTCGGTGAGTAAAAAGTTAGTGATAGTATTAGCAATTATGATCGCACCGATGATGTCTTTTGGGCAGAGTATCTTCGATAAGTATGAAGATATGGAGGGCGTAACGTCATTTGTCATTAATCAAAAAATGTTCAGTATGCTAGCAAGTATAGGCATTGAACCTGACAATCCAGAAGACAAGGCTTTCATGGATATGGCGAAGAAAATTACAGGATTGAAAGTTTATACCACAGGAAGTGAGAAGACATCAGCCGAGATGAATAATTCTGTAAAATCATATTTGGCTTCTTCAAAATTAGAGGAATTGATGCGTATGAAAGATGGTGACCAAACGGTTAACTTCTATGTCAAAGAAGGGAAAGATGAAAATCATGTCAAAGAATTGTTGATGGTCATCAATGGTTTAAAAGAAATGACCAAAGGAGAAGACATCAAGATTAATGGAAAGAAACGCGAATTTGAAACCGTATTGTTATCCTTGACAGGTGATATCGATTTGAGACAAATCTCAAAGATGACCGAGAAAATGAATGTTCCAGGTGGCGACAAGCTGAATAAAGCAGGAAAAGGTAAAAAAGAATAAGCATGACTTCAATAATCAAACATTTCATAGTGATGACTATTTTGGTTGCAACTCTTTTCAGTTGCGACCAAAATCCATCATTGCAAACCTATTTTGTTGACAATCAAGAAAAACTAAATTTTCTCTCGGTGGATGTACCAGTATCGATGTTGAAAATTGACGAGACAAAATTGACTGACGACCAAAGGGAAGCATACAGATCAGTACAAAAACTGAATATGTTGGCGTACAAAAAAGACAGTATAAACACAAACGACTTTAAAGCCGAATTGGCGAAAGTTAAAATCATTCTCGATGACAAAAAATATGGGGAACTGATGCGTGGAGGTAATTCCCAGGATGGAAAATTTATTGTCAAATACCTTGGAGAAGACGATGATATCGATGAATTCATCCTATTTGGTAGTAGTAACGACATGGGATTTGCAGTGGTTAGAATTCTGGGAGACGACATGGATCCCAGTAAATTGGCGCAATTATCTTCAGTGCTTCAACAGAGTGATTTTGACGATTCACAATTAAATCAAGTGATGGACTTTTTTAAGTAAGCACATAGTTTATTTCCTGTTATTCCGAGCATTGTCTAGAAACTTTCAGAAATCAAGATAGCATCTCGACTGTGTGCGAACTGACAGAACACGATATATTTATGAAATCACTCGGAATCGTTTTCGGGTGATTTTTTGTTTTCCTCATCAAATAAAACGTAATAGATGTTCGCGACTACAAACGATACGCAAGAAAACAATACCAATTTAACAATGAAATAATCCAAAACATCAAAAACACCTGCAAGAAAAAAGGCAAGGACAATGAATCCTGTAAACCATACCATGAACTGGTCATTTGTCATGAGTTTAAAATTCATATTCCCGTATAGTTGCTTGG
>JBBSLN010000340.1:0-3452 GCA_038255205.1 Flavobacteriales bacterium | reverse complement strand
TTTAAGACCATCTTCTTGGATTCTGAACATCTGAAATATTCTTACTTAACGGATATAAATCTTGAAAATGCTAAAGAGCTGGTCAATTCTAAAGAAGAATATGGATTACTCTATATTCAGAAAGGTAAAGATTCAACAGCACTTTATAGTGATGCCAAATTCTATTCAGAAGATTCCCCTTCACTGACCATTATATCTGATTTGGAAAGTAAATTAGAAAAGAAGTTAGAGGATGAGAAATTGATAAATAATGGCGTGGATATCGAAAAAATCAAAGCATCTCGAACACGAATTTCGATAGGACAGGAGAGTTTTAAAGGGGAAAAAACTTCTAAAATCGATAGTTATCTTAAGCTGGCTTTCGGAGGTGCGGCAGGTTATTTGTTATTTATGTTCATTATCATTTACGGTAATATGATAATGCGCAGCGTAATTGAAGAAAAAACAAGTCGCATTATCGAGATTATTATTTCCTCGGTAAAACCCATTCAATTGATGATGGGGAAAATTATCGGAACATCGCTGGCTGGGGTAACGCAGTTTGTCATTTGGATTATTCTTGGTGGTGTCATGGTATTTGTGGTTTCTGCAATCTTCGGAATTGATTTAATGCAGATTAAGACCCCACAACAAGAGATGATTGAGCAAGCAATGGCATCTTCGGAGGCTCAAAATCAAGCACAGGAGTTTGCAACTGCTTTTCTAAATTTGCCTCTCCTGAATCTATGTGTAGCATTTTTGTTTTTCTTCCTTGGAGGGTTTCTTCTTTATAGCTCATTGTATGCAGCGATTGGTGCTGCTGTTGATAATGAAACGGATACGCAACAATTTATGATGCCAATTATAATGCCGTTGGTTTTGGCGGTGTATGTAGGTGTCTTCACGGTGATAGAAGACCCTCATGGTACGGTCTCAACCGTATTTTCATTTATTCCTTTAACTTCACCAGTAGTCATGTTGATGCGAATTCCGTTTGGTGTTCCAATATGGCAACAGGTTTTGTCGTTATCATTATTAGTAGCTACGTTTGTGTTTACAGTTTGGTTCGCAGCGAAAATCTATAGAGTTGGAATTTTGATGTATGGTAAGAAACCGAGTTATAAGGAATTGTTCAAATGGTTAAGATATTAAATCGATGAAAGATTTTTTTGGTTTTTTGAATGATGAATATCACATAGGCAAACAAATTATAGTGAGCCCGATGGACCTAATTATTTTGGTTACAGTGTTGCTGTTGGCGACAGTCATTTTGAGATTTATAAGAAAATTAGCCACTCGAAATTTGCCGTTTAACGATAAACAGAAATTTAAAGTCGTTTTTGGTTATGCACGATGGCTGATCTATGTGGTTATCTTTCTTTTGACGTTTCACTCTTTGGGCGTAAATGTTACGGGGATTTTTGCGGCTTCAGCGGTACTACTTATTGGTATTGGTCTGGCACTTCAAACCTTATTTCAGGATATTATTTCTGGGGTCTTTATTTTGGTAGACCAATCAGTTCATGTAGGAGATATTATCGAGATTGATGGAAAAGTCGGTCGCGTTGTTGAAATTAAACTACGAACCACAAGAGCAGTCACCATTAATAATAAAGTATTAATCATCCCAAATCATTTATACCTCGAAAACAGCCTTTATAATTGGACTCAAAATGGTACAACCACAAGAGAAATCGTGGAAGTGGGTGTCGCTTATGGGAGTGATGTACAATTGGTGAAAAAGTTATTGTTACAAGCTGCTAAAGTACAACCTGATGTATTGGATACACCTGAACCTACTGTCCTTTTTAGTGATTTTGGAGAAAGCGCCTTAAATTTTAGAGTGGCATTTACAGTAAATGACAGTTTCAACGTTAGGGTTCCGCAGAGTGATATTCGTTTTGAGATTGATAGATTATTCAGAGAAAACAACATTTTGATTCCCTTCCCACAGAGAGATATACATATTATCGAAAAAAAATTGCCTCAAACCACATAAATCTATGACAAACATAAATCGAATTTTCGTACTTGTATCTTTTTTTGTGGTTACAAGTTTCTACAATGCCAATGCGCAATCCAGTGATTTATTGCGAGTGGAATACCTAAATATTCCGAATCCAAATTCGAAAAATTCTATCAAGAGATACCGCATATTTTTGCAGGCGCCTCTCAAAATCAGTGAAGGTAATTATATCATCATAGGTGGAGAATATCGTTATATTGACTTGACATTCAGCGATGTTCCATTTAATACGGACGACTTGAATTCAGTTCAAAATATCGAAGCCAGTTTGGGCTATCTTCACATGTCAAAAAAAACCAATTGGATTTATGCAGGAAATTTAGGCGCGCGTATTGCGTCAAATTTTCAAACAAAATTGACTTCAGACGATTTTATATATATAGGTAGAGTCTATGCCATTCGTGATAGGACTGATGAAGGCAAAGCAGAAAAGCCCGACCGGTTGATTCTTGGGTTAGAGTATTCTACAACACCTGGGCGAAATTTTCCATTGCCAATCATTAATTATTATAAAGAATTTGCACCAAATTGGACCTACACTTTAGGAGTTCCAAAAACGAATGTTCGATATAAGATTGATACCAAAAATCATGTACAGGCGTTCGTAACCTTAGATAACGTTCATGCCAACATCCAAGGGAATAAAGTCGTAGGCGATCGCGTTGCAGAACATATTAGTATGACAATCATTATCGGCGGTTTGGGATATGAGCACTATTTCACAAAACATTTGTTATATTACGGATATGTTGGGTATTCATTTTCAGATGACTACCGTTTAAGAACAGATACCAGAGAGGATATCGTAAAAATTGAGGAGAAAAACTCCCCATATTTTAGAACAGGAATAAAATTTAAATTTTAAAAATGCCGAAAATACTTATCATAGAAGACGAAGCAACCATCAGAAGAGTTTTGATTAAGATTTTGACCGAAGAAAATGACACCTATGAAGTTGAAGAGGCCGAAGATGGTTTGGTCGGAATGGAAAAAATCAAAAAAGAAGATTACGACTTGGTGCTTTGCGATATTAAGATGCCAAAAATGGATGGTGTCGAAGTGTTGGAAGCCACAAAAAAAATCAAACCTGAAATCCCTATGATCATGATTTCTGGTCATGGTGATTTGGACACAGCAGTAAACACAATGCGTTTGGGAGCTTTTGATTACATTTCAAAACCACCAGATTTAAACCGGCTTCTCAATACAGTAAGAATTGCTCTCGATAGAAAGGAGTTGGTGGTCGAGAACAAGATGCTCAAAAAGAAAGTGAGCAAGAATTACCAGATGATTGGCGAAAGCAAAGCCATTGCTCATATTAAAGATATGATTGAAAAAGTAGCGCCCACAGATGCAAGAGTTCTTATCACAGGCCCAAACGGAACAGGTAAAGAATTAGTGGCGCATTGGCTACATCAAAAAAGTGACCGTGCCAATGGACCGATGA
>JBBSLN010000339.1:0-3453 GCA_038255205.1 Flavobacteriales bacterium | reverse complement strand
ATTTGACCATGACGTGCGATTTGGTCAAGCATGTGGTCAAAGAAAGCGATACCTGTATCAATGTCGCTTTTTCACGTTCCATCCAAATTGATGTCAATAGCGATTTTGGTTTCGTTTGTATTTCGAATGATGCTTCCTTTGCGTTCTCCTGCTTTTAAAAAATTATAAATCTGTTCCCAATCATTAGTTTCCAAAGCAATGTAACTGTTCAACTCTTCACGTTTTACCGTGATTTCGGTAGTTCCTAAATTTGTATGATCGTTAATAAAAATACCTTTCGAACCTAAATTTTTAGCGAGCTCAATATCAGTTAATCGGTCACCAATGACAAATGAATTTTTCAAATCGTATGCATGCGAAAAATATTGAGTCAAAAGACCTGTATTAGGCTTTCTTGTTGGCGCATTGTCTTTAGCAAATGTTCTGTCGATAAATTGTTCATTAAATTCAATCCCTTCTGCCTTAAAGGTTTCAACAATAAAATTATGAACTGGCCAAAAGGTGTTTTCAGGATATACATCTGTTCCCAATCCATCTTGATTGGTAATCATGACAATTTCGAAATTCAATTCCTTGGCAATTCTGCTTAAGTACTGAAACACTTTTGGATAGAATTCCAGCTTTTCGAAGCTGTCAATTTGCTCATCGGATGGTTCTTTGATGATGGTACCGTCTCGGTCTATAAATAAAACTCTTTTCATTTTCTTGATGTTTGATGAAACCTACAAGGTTTTTGAAACCTTGCAGGTTATTGGAAGCCTTGCTGGTTATTGGAATCCTTGCTGGTTTTTTTAGATACTTTTAAATATTTCAATTAATCTTCTGTTTTCGACCGATGTTCCAATGGTCAACCTTAAACAGTTTTCACATAAAGGCTGATTGGTTCTATTGCGAATAATGATGCCTTTTGCCATCAATTGATTATAGCGTTTATTGGCATCATCCACTTTTATCAAAATAAAATTCGCATCCGATGGATATACTTTGGTTACAAAAGGTAAAACCTCAAGTTCTTCAACCAGTGATTGCCTCTCCTTTAAAAGCTGCTCAATCTGTTCAGTGACCAAATTAACCTTATTTAATTGTTTAATGGCTTTTTGTTGGGTTAACTCATTAATATTGTAGGGAGGCTTTATTTTGTTTAAGATGGATATGATTTCTGCTGATGCATAACATATTCCTAATCTAATTCCGGCCAGTCCATACGCTTTGGAGAGGGTTTGTGTGATTATTAGGTTTGGAAATTCATTAAGTTTTTTCGACCAACTTTCTTGTTCTGAAAAATCGATATACGCTTCATCAATTACGACAATCCCTTCAAATTCCTTCAATAATTTTTCAACTTCACTTCGGCTGAAACTGTTACCTGTTGGGTTGTTTGGGGAACAGAGGAATAAAATTTTACTATTGGCATTGGATGCGTTTAAAATCTGTACAACTTTTGGCTGAAAGGTCTCTGACAATTCAACTTTAATAGTTTCTATGGCATTTACATTCGCCAATACCTCATACATTCCGTAGGTTGGAGGTAATATGATGATGTTATCCTGATTGGGCTCGCAAAACATTCGAATGATTAAATCCAAAACTTCATCACTTCCATTTCCAAGCAACATATTGTCAATTGGAACGCCTTTTAATTTTGAAAGGACTTGTTTCAATTTTACTTGTTGAGGGTCTGGATACCGATTGACTCCATTCTCAAACGGGTTTTCATTGGCATCCAAAAAAATCATGTCTTCTTTCAAACCTTTGAATTCATCCCTTGCGGAAGAATATGGCGTTAGAGCTTTGATGGATGGTCTTATTAAATTCTGTGTGTCCATTAGTCAATATCTTTTAATCGAATCGAAACTGCATTTTTGTGCGCTTGCAATCCTTCAGCAGCAGCCATAAGTTCAATGGTGTTCCCTATGTTTTTCAAACCATCTTTCGAAATCTTCTGAAATGTTATGTTCTTTAAAAAACTATCAAGATTAACACCTGAATATGCTCTACTAAAGCCATTAGTTGGTAAGGTATGATTGGTTCCAGACGCATAATCACCAGCACTTTCGGGCGTATAATTCCCAATAAAAACAGAACCAGCGTTTATGATGCCATTCGTAAAATAGTCTTCATTATTAGAACAAATAATAAAGTGTTCTGGAGCATATTGGTTTATCAATTGCAAAGCAATCTCGTCGGTCTCAACATATATCAATTTTGAATTGTCAATGGCTTTCTGGGCAATGTCTTTTCGTGGCAGTTCATTGAGCTGCTTTTGAACTTCCAATTCTACTTCCGATAAAATGGATTTTGAGGTTGTGACCAAAATCACCTGACTGTCTATGCCATGTTCGGCCTGACTTAACAAATCAGAAGCAATATAGGAAGGATTCGCTGAATCATCACCTAACACTAGCAACTCACTCGGACCTGCAGGCATGTCGATAGCCACTCCATATTTGGTCGCAAGCTGTTTTGCTACTGTTACAAATTGATTTCCAGGTCCGAAAATTTTATAAACTTGAGGGATCGCTTGCGTTCCAAAAGTCATTCCTGCAACCGCCTGAATCCCTCCTACTTTGAATATTTTTGTAACGCCACATATTTGCGCCGTATATAAAATTTCATTTGCAATTTTTCCTTGTTTATTAGGTGGTGAACATAATATGATTTCTTTGCAACCTGCTATCTGCGCAGGAACAGCAAGCATCAGAACTGTTGAAAATAAGGGAGCAGTACCTCCTGGAATATACAAACCAATTTTTTCAATAGGCCGTTTTTCTTGCCAGCAGTGGACTCCTGGCATGGTTTCTACTTCTATTTTAGTGGATATTTGAGCCTTGTGAAAGGATTCAATGTTTTTCTTTGCTCTTTGAATGGCTTGTTTTAAGTCTTCTGATACTTCATCGGCAGCAGATTGAATCTCAGATGTTGATACTTGCTTCAAACTGGTCTCAACACCATCAAACATGGCTGTATATTTCTCTATGGCCTTGTCACCATTGCGCTGAACGTCATCAAAAATTTGATTGACTGTGTTTTCAATGTTTTCTACTGTTTGTGTTGGTCGTTTAAGTAGTTCTGACCACGTTTTTCTTTTTGGATTTTCTATCTTTTTCATACCACCATGTTTTCAATTGGACAGACTAATATACCTTCGGCACCATTTAGTTTTAACTCATCAATGACTTCCCAGAATTCATTTTTATTAATGACGGAATGCAAAGAGCTCCAGCCTTCTTTTGCTAATGGAAGAATGGTTGGACTATTCATTCCAGGCAAAATGCTGATGATTTTATCTATTTTATCGTTGGGAGCATTTAGTAAAATATATTTGCTTTGACGTCCTTTTAAAACAGATTGAAGTCTAAATTGCAGTTTATCCAACGTGGTCTTATTCTCTTTTGAAATTTGGCTTGAAACCGCCAAAACTGCTTCAGATTTCAACAACACTTCAACTTCCTT
>JBBSLN010000338.1:0-3468 GCA_038255205.1 Flavobacteriales bacterium | reverse complement strand
AGAAATGAGATTGTCGCAAGACAGTTCATTTTCCGTATGCGTGAATTTGAACAAATGGAAATGCAATTTTTCATCAAACCGGGAACACAAAAGGAATGGTTTGAGCATTGGAAAGAAAAACGCATGAAATGGCATTTATCTTTGGGAATGGGTACCGAAAATTATCGTTTTCATGACCATGAGAAATTGGCACATTATGCTGATGCTGCAACAGACATCGAGTTCAAATTCCCTTTCGGATTCAAAGAATTGGAAGGTATTCACTCCAGAACTGATTTTGACTTAAAGCAGCACGAAGAATTTTCAGGGAAAAAGCTTCAGTATTTCGACCACGAAATGAATGAAAGTTACGTACCTTATGTTCTTGAAACCTCCATTGGATTGGACAGAATGTTTTTGGCGGTATTTTCAAATGCATTAGTTGAAGAGGAATTGGACAACAACACTACAAGAACAGTTTTAAAATTACCAGCCGTTTTAGCACCTGTAAAAGCCGCTATTTTACCCTTGGTTAAAAAAGATGGCTTGCCAGAAATAGCACGTCAAATTGTTGAAGATTTGAAATGGGATTTCAACGTCGATTATGACGAAAAAGATGCTGTGGGGAGACGTTACAGACGACAAGATGCAAACGGAACACCTTTTTGCATCACTGTTGACCACGACACTTTAGAAGACAACACTGTGACTATTCGATATAGAGATACGATGGAACAAAAACGTGTAAAGATTGAAGAGCTGCGAGATCTCATTAAGCAAGAAGTTGATGTAAAGACTTGGTTGATGAAAATGTAATTAAAAAAAATTGCAATAGTTTAAATTCCAAAATCCAACTGATGAGAGCTGGATTTTGGAATTTTCATTTAGAAGCGATAGCCTAGATTGAAGCCAAATTTGCCAACGAAATCATATTCATTTTTATCAGTGTTGAACAGATTTCTTCCTATACCCCCATTCAATTCAAATACAAATCCACTTCTTGTCATCCATTTTCCACCCAAGCCAAATCCAAGAGCAAAATCTGTGACATCGTCCTCCCTAGTAATTGTCACGGGATCAAATCCATTTGAAAATTCAGTAGATCGACCTTTGGTGGAATTTAGCATCCCAAAACCTTCAAGAAAAAATCCGCCTGCATACTTCTCACCAAAAAATATACGATAATATGGAGACACGTAATAATTGATGTCAGAATCAACATTTTCACTGTCAAAAGGAATAAAAAGAGACACACCAACTGACGATTCTTGAGATAAATTTCGTTCATAACTAGGTTCGAATGCTCCAGCGAGAAGGAAAACGGCGTTTAATTTTACTTCATTTTTCCCAAAGTTATTTCGAGGGATGGTATCATTCTGCGCGTTAGTACCTATTATATAAAAAAGCATTAAAAATACTACAATGGTCGTTTTCATGATAAAAGCGGTTAAAAATTAATTGGGGTTAAAATTTAAAGATGCAAGTATAGTGAAAAGGTTGCGTAGGAAAAATTTTATTTTTCGAGATTTCGATGAACGGGATTTCTTAAGTAGAATAGCAAGACCTGACAGGTTTTAAAAACCTTTCAGGTCTGAATTTCACATTAAAAATAAGCCTTCAATTGAATGGTTCCAGTATGAATCGTTTTTGAAGTTTCTGTTTTCCGCCCGAAGTAATTCAAATTTAAATCCAAATACGTAGTCAACTTCTTTTGAGCCAATAAACTCCAAGTGAAGTTTTTTCCTGGCTGCAAGCCTTCCAACATTTGATAGGATACTGGTGTGTTTGCATTGCCATCAAAAGTGTTATCAAAATAATTGACTTCACCTGTTAACGCCACTTTTTGCCCATTGTTATAAGTAAAAGACATGCCATAATTATTCTGTAACAATGTCTCCATGTTCCCAATGGTATTGTCTTTTGTGGTATACTGATAAAAGACATCAAAACGCGCATTTTCATTGAACAAATAAGATAGCTTTGGTGATAATCGTATTTCGTCAATGATAAAATTTCGCGTCGCAAAATTCTCGCTCAAACTTTCATTTTTTTCCAAACTCGATTTAAGATTCATCAACCAACTTGTAGCAAATTTATGATTGAAATTCAGTTGATGGCTTTTCAATTTGCTTTCCTGAAAACCTATACTTAATAAGGTTCGGCTTGTATTGGTCAAAAATGTATAGGAAGTAGTATAGCGCTGCTTTCCTCGATTAAAAAACAATACATTCCGAACGCTTTTGTTCAATGCCAACTGATTCTCGTCACCATCAGCAAATGGATTCAAATCGAAAGTATTGCCTTCCTTCCTAATCTTTCGGTCGACCAAATAAGATGTCTGGTTGTAAAAATGAGACCAAAACTGCTTCGAGCTGCTTTCACTAACTGACCATTGTTGTGGGTTGATAGTAAGTGTCTGACTCAACCGGTTCTGGTGGGTTTTGACAAACACTTGATTTGGCAATAAGACTCGAAGATATTCACCTTGGTCCTGAAACTGGGCGATTTCAAACTCATTCAACTCCTGAATGCCATTGCCGTTATAATCTATCCAAGTATAGGCACCTTGCCCTGGCTCAACTTGTACGTAGGTAAAATCCTGTTGTGGCAAGCTGCCAGAATTAGTTTCAAAAATGGTGTTGGACTGTACTATTTGGTTAAAAAGTTGTTGGCTGTAGGTTAGTCTCGAGTTGAGGGATTTTTCATCTTCAATGGCATCATCGACTGATTTTAAGTTCCGATAATTTATATAAATGCCCAAATCAGTTTTTGTGTTTTGAATAATTTTTGATTTGATGTAGTAGGTGTTTGATGTGTTTACCTTTTCAACTCTATTGAATCTTAAACTATCATTGATTCGATGCTTGTAACCGAACTCTGCAAACACTTTCGTGCTGTCTCCAACTCCATAAAACATTTCCGCCGAATTAAACCTTTGGCTCAATGCAGTTAGACTATCGCTGTCTGTTACCCTTTGTTCGTTGTCTTCGGTTGCTAATTTCGTCCCTATCCATTGGTTATCAAAACTATAGGTGACTCTGTTGAATGACCTTAAAAAGGTGGAAGTTGACACATCACTTCGACTATTCAAAATACTCGAAGTGGTAAATAAATTCCACCTGTTAAAACGCAAACTCGCCAAAGCACTGTGACGATTGCCATTAAAATTTTCGGAATAATTAAGATGCTCAAATTTATAGGTTGCAATACCATTTTTTGGGTGTACCAATTCCAATCCTGCCGTCAGTAAATTTTGATTTCCAAGCGGCATGTCCAAATTCCAATCCCGATTGAATTCGGCGTAGTATAATCGTTGAATAGTTTTGAAATTTTGCTGGATAACGTCAGCATCCAGAATTGCAGATAAATTCCAAAGGCTATCTGACTTAACGATATTTTGCTTTACCCGTAACTTTCCGGCAAAACCGTCATTATTGGAATCATCTAAATTTGAAAATAAATTCAAATCATTTTTACTTCCGGCAGCTT
>JBBSLN010000337.1:0-3468 GCA_038255205.1 Flavobacteriales bacterium | reverse complement strand
GGATTTGCAAAAGCGGTTTGGGTAAGCAAACCAAAAAGACCTTTCAGGTTTTTAATACTTGAAAGGTCTGACTCAATAACTCAATTCCCACCAACTGACTTCAAGGAATCAATTTGCCTTTGCAATTTTTCAATTTCCGAAGCATTTTCATTCACTTTTGGAATGGAACGAATGGAATCCATTTCTTTTTTCATGATGTCCAAGTCTGAAGTTTTATCTTCATCATAAAAATAGCCAATGCCCTCACTGGCACGCCATGCTTCATTTAATTGGTCGTAAACGGTTTTGTCCCATCCGCTTGGATGCTTAACATCAATCCAAATAACATCGCGATATTCGCTATCAATCAATGCCAAATCAGGTGTGGCAGAACCATCAAATTTCGCCGAATCATCTTTGATAGCTGACACAGTTCCCAAAAAGAACAAACGTCGTCTGCCTGCGATGTCTTTAATATATGGTCTAAATTCGACTGGTTTATTGACTGACCAATCAAATTCTTTACGCGATTCTATCATTTTCAAAGGCATTGCAGTGACACCAGCCATACCTTCTTTTTTCGCAGCATGGTCGTAATAATATAATTTGTCGGTGCCATCAGCTGGGATGAAAACGCTGTAGGTTAAACTGGTGCGTTCATCGCCAATCGGTTCGAGACCAAACCAGTGATAAAGTCCATTGTATGCGTTGTTATCAACACCAGAAAAATTGAAATCAGTCACGAAAGGCTGTTCGTTTTGGTCGTCTGGCATATCTGGAATTTTGACGGCTGTTTCCATTTTCCAAGGCAACGGGTCTGTAAAGCCGCCGAGGAATTTTAAGGATTCCGCTTCTAATCTGGACACCTTTTCTGATAATGTATTTTGCTTGGTCAAGAACGGATGGTTTTTCATCTCTTCGGGACTGATGTAGGTTCCTTTTCCAATCAAGACACGTTCGACGTAATCATTAAAATCATGTTCGCCACTATCGATGACCATTACACCGCCAAAGGTTGGATACGGGAAGAAAAATCCTTTCCATTTAATCAAACTAACGACTTCCACCCATTTTCCTGAATCGTTCTTCATATAGAAGGTATCTCCAGGTTCCGTAGTAAACAACTGAAAAACATTAAAACGTTGCACCACAGCGTTGTAGGTGTTACGACTGAATTTCAGGGATTCACCTATCGAAAATATCACAGGAATGCGATTTTCACTCGAAAAACGTGGAAAAGGCGACGTACTTGACACCGCAAAAACTTCTTCCGTGTTATCACTGATTTGCTGCAAAGTATATTTTTCCGAAGGCTGAATGGCCATAGTCCATTTATTTTCGCCATCAACTCGAACTAAATGCGGTAATGAAATATCCTTCGTTTCACCAACCGATTCATTTGCCATGGAGAAAATATTCTGTAATGGTTGAATGCGTTCATTTTGAGTTAGAGGCAATTGGCTTATTTCAACTCGATTCAAATTATTGAAAACGTTGTAAGTTTTCATATAATCATACATCTTAAAATGCCATCCAAACAAATACAATAGTCCAAAAAAGGCAACTAACAAACCTAAAATCCCGAGTCGTCTGCCACCACTCGCCGAACTTCTAAACGCTCTCAATCCGAAGAAAAGAATTATGCCACCCAGTAAAATGACAAATATAAATTTCCTTATTAAAAGGAGAAATGGCTGATAATCATCCCGCAGAAAAAATAACAGCAACAAAAGAATGATGCTCCCGATGATGGTGATTGTTTTTTGTTTTCGGCCTCTATTCCAATAGTTTCTAATCATAATCTGATGTTTTTAAACGCAATGTTCTCAAAGATTTTCGCAAGGGTCGCAAGGTTAAATCGCTATTTATATTACTGCCAACTGAAGACTAAAGACTGCTGACTGCCTACTGCCTAATGCCTACTGCCTACTGCCTACTCAAAGAAGTCCTTTATCCTTCAAACGCTCACGTGCACTTTTTTGATTTGGGTCTTTTTCGATTTCTTTTTCTGCTTCTTCAATAACTTTTGGTTGACGTGTCGAAATGTCCTGGATAAAATCCTTTCCTTGTTCTATGGCAGTATCGAATCTATCTTCAATTGAATCGGCATGTGTATCGATGACTTTTTCCGATTTCAGAACAAAGCTACCAATGTAAGTTCCCAACAAAGTCCCAACGATGCTGGATGCGAATACCGAAATCGTCGCAATATCAATAGGAATTAAAAAACGAGCGATTAAAATTCCAACTAGAAATATGATGCAGATAAATACCAAACGCAACAAAAATTTTTGTTGGTATAAAAATCCTGTTTGGTCGAGTGGTGACATTTGCAGTTTTTTCGAATACATCATTTTGTTAAAAAAACGATAGAGCCCGTTGCCTGTGGATTCTCTCCAATACAAAAGTATTCCAAATAAAATTGAGCCGATAAATACGATGAGTTCGAGTGTCATGGTTTAAAAGTTTGAAGCTGGAAGCACGAAGCTTGAAGCGGGTTTGTGTTATAAGTTTGAAGCTAGAAGCACGAAGCTTGAAGCAGTTTTGTGGTTTGAAGCTTGAAGCACGAAGCTTGAAGCGGGTTTGTAGTTTATTTAAGCAAATATCGAAATTTCATAGTTTTGGTTTTAATAAAATTTTGAAATCATAATTTTGTAACTTTTAACTGTTTAATTAAAGTGATGTTCATCTAACTTCTAACTTCGTGCTTCGTGCTTCGTGCTCCGTGCTCCGTGCTCCGTGCTTCATTCTGGATTCTTCAAACCTTTTTAATCTTATTTCTAAATGCAATGGTCATATTCATCAAATCAAAGCAATTTTTATAAAATTTTAAACATTCATCATCTGACAAATAGTTTCTTCGTTTGGCTTTATGCAAACAAGTTACGACTTCGGCTATTGAACGTATTGAATAACCTAAAAACTTCCTATATTCTGCGTCAGATTGTAAAATTGAACCTTCAGAAATGTTCAATGCAATTGAATCAGCAGCTCGTCGAAGTTGCGAGGACAAATTGTAAATTTCTTCCTTTGGGAATTTGTAAGCCAAAGTATTCATGTCCTCTCCCAAATCCATTCCTTTCTGCCAAATTATCAAATCTTCAAATTTAAACTTCATTACATTTCAATTAACAGGTTAAACTTCCAGCTTCGTGCTTCTAACTTCCGGCTTCATTAAAATTAGTCTAAAAAACTTAAATATTGTTACGAATAATTTCAATTACCCAGTCTTGAAGTGATTCATCCCAAGTATCATATATTTTATAAAAATGCTCCTTATCATACCAATATAAAAACAAAACATCGAGTTGAGCGATGTTTACCAAAAGCATCCAGATTAAATCTTGATGGTTAGCTTTTAATGACGAATGTGGCTGATGCAAGGCATTGAACAAATGAATATCAACAATATCGTCCAATTTATATTGGTTACTTACTTCCATTTTTTCCAAATACAATTCAACGCTCATAACCTTTTTACGAGATTCG
>JBBSLN010000336.1:0-3477 GCA_038255205.1 Flavobacteriales bacterium | reverse complement strand
TCAAATTCCTCTTCCCAATTGGCTTTGGCTTGTCGACAAACCTTAATACCTTTGATGTCCATTTCCTTTAATTTTGGAATGTTCACATTCAATACGACTCCATTTGGAATACCGTTTTTCAAGGCGTTTTTTACAATCGTTTTGATAAAGGGTTTAGAGGGTTCAAAATTCGCATTCCAGTTGTAGTCCAAAAGCGAAAATCCAATTGCGGGAATCCCTTCAATTCCAGCCTCTAACGCGGCACTCATGGTGCCTGAATAAATAACATTGATAGATGAATTAGAACCATGATTCACACCAGAGACACATAAATCCGGTCGGCGTTTCAGTATTTGTTTCACTGCCAATTTCACACAATCGGCGGGCGTTCCAGAGCAGCTGTATTCTTTCTGTTTGCCTTTGTCAACTGTCACGTTTTCAACAAACAGCGTAGAATTAATGGTAATGGCATGTCCCATACCGCTTTGTGGGCTATCGGGAGCAACTACTACTACGTCTCCAAGTTCGTTCATCACTTCTATTAATGCTCGTATGCCGGGGGCCGTAATTCCGTCATCGTTGGTAACTAAAATAAGTGGTTTTTTAGACATGAATTTTATCTTTTAAAGTCGCTAAAATACATAAATTAGGTTGGAATTACCTATATTGTTAGCTTTAACAAAAAATTAGTAGCCACAGTTTTTATTGGCATGGTTTTTTCTTTTACTTTAGTAAAAATTATGGAATTCAGTTTTAGTGGATTATATAATTATGTTTTAAGATTTTAATAAAATTTATACCCAAATACATGAACACAATGAAAAGGAATTATAAACTGCTCCTGTTGGTGCTGTTGATGGCGTTTGCGTCTTGCAGTTTCACAACTAAACAATTTGAGGATCCCGATAAAGATAAATTGCTCATTAAATTGATAACTTATGTGCTTGAGCAAGGACATTTCAGTCCTAAAGATATCAACGATGATTTTTCACAGAACGTTTTTAAAGGATATCTAGATCAATTAGACCCATTTAAAAGATATTTTTACGAGTCGGATATCAAAGAGTTTAGAGCTTATCAAGATAAAATCGATGATCAAATAAAAGCATACGACATCACATTTTTTAATTTAACTCATGAGCGTTTACTGAAACGTCTTGAAGAGTCCAAAGCACTTTATAAAGAAGTACTTTCGGAACCATTTAATTTTGAAATCAATGAGGAATTCTCAACAGACTATAAAGATTTGAAGTATGTGAGCTCCAAAAAAGAAATGAAAGATCGTTGGAGACAACAACTTAAATTCTCAACGATTGCCAACTATGATGATTTAATTTCTCAACAGGAGAATACCTATTCCAACAAGAAACAGATGGAGTCCATGAGTGATTTGGGAATCGATGTGGTCACCGAAAATCCAAAAGAAGATCCTGAAAGCGCAAAAATAAATTTTGGTGAAACGAAAGATGACAAAAAAGGAATAACTGAAAAGAAATCATTTGTTGAACTAGAAAAAGATGCTAGGGAAGCGACACTGAAGTCGTTGGATGAACTTTATGATTTTATTGATGATAGACAACGCCAAGATTGGTTTTCGGTATATATCAATGCGATAGTTGAAGAATTTGACCCTCACACATTTTATTTTGCTCCAGAAGAAAAAGATCGTTTTGATGTGGCAATGTCTGGAAATTTTGAAGGAATAGGAGCGAAACTTCAGAAAAAAATGGATGGTATTATCATTAATGAAATTATCAGTGGCGGTCCAGCTTGGAGACAAAATGAACTTGAGGTTGGTGATCAAATATTAAAGGTAAAGCAAGATGATGGCACACCGGCAGTAAATGTAGTTGGGATGCGTCTTGATGATGCTGTAAAATTGATAAAGGGTCAAAAAGGGACAAATGTTATTTTGACATTGAAAAAAGTAAACGGAACAATAGAGGATTTGAAAATCACGCGAGATGTTGTCGAATTGGAAGAAACATATGCAAAATCTTCTACGGTCATAAAAGATGGAAAAACTTTCGGAGTTATTAACCTCCCTAAATTCTATGTTGATTTTGAAGATTATAACAAACGTAACGCCGCATCTGACCTAAAACTTGAAATCGAGAGATTGAAAGAGCAAGGTATGGAAGGATTGGTGTTGGATTTGAGAAATAATGGAGGTGGTTCACTTCAAACAGTTGTTGACATGGGTGGATTATTCATCAAAGATGGTCCAATTGTTCAGGTCAAAACAGCGGGTGAAGATAAAGAAGTTTTGTCTGACAAGGATAGATCTATTGTTTGGGATGGTCCGTTGGTAATTTTGGTGAATGAATTATCAGCGTCAGCTTCAGAGATTTTGGCAGCAGCCATGCAAGACTATAAAAGAGCAATTGTAATAGGTAGCAAACAGACCTATGGCAAAGGAACAGTTCAAAATGTATTGGACCTGAACCGTATGGTTCGCAATAATACGAATGGTGATATGGGAGCACTGAAGTTTACAACCCAAAAGTTTTACCGTATCAATGGAGGTTCTACACAGTTAGAAGGTGTAAAGAGTGATGTGGTAGTACCAGATCGTTACAGTTATATTGATTTGGGTGAAAAAGATCAGCAAAACCCATTGCCTTGGGATAAAATCGACGCAGTACCATATACCCTTTTTGAGAATTATTACGATTACGACAATACGATTAAAAAGAGTAAAGAGCGTATGGCCACTAATGAGCAATTACAGTTAATTGACCAAAATGCCCAATGGGTTAAAACGATTAGAGATAAGGAAAGTTATTCTCTCAATTATGAAGATTACAAAGCTCAAATCAAGTTGAATGAGGACGAAGCAAAGCGTTTTGAAATGCTTTCTGACTATAAGACCAATTTGACTTTTACATCTTTACCATATGAAAATAAACTAATGGCTGCCGATAGTATTCTGAAAGAAAAGCGTGTACGCTGGCATAAAAGTTTAAGCCAAGATGTCTATATCGAAGAAGCTTTAAACGTATTGAATGACTTGAAAATGTCGTATCCAGTAAAAACGAAAGTAGCTACAAATTCTAAAGACTAAATGAGCCAAAGCAATAGCTCATTATCTCAATTAGCGCTCCAAAAGTTCAAAAAGAACCTTTGGGGCGTTTTCAGTTTTTGGTTTATTGTTTTTGTCGGTGTCATTTCCATTTTTGCTTACGTGTTTGCGCCTGATGATTCGCAGAATGCCAATCAAATGCACTTGTCTATTCATTCCAAAAAGCCAGGTTTTGATATTCAGATGTTGACGATTCCATCACAACTGGAAAACAATCAATCTTTTTTCTCAAAGCTATTCTTCGGAACAAAAAATACAGATACCGAAATACCAATTACAGAATATAAAATTGAAAATGACGAACTAATTTATACCGAATATGCTTCAGATGGTTTGGAAGGCGTAGTGAAGGAAATTGATTTGAAGAGTTTCCCTGAAAAAGACTATAAAAAATTTATCAAAGAAAAAACTTGTCT
>JBBSLN010000335.1:0-3478 GCA_038255205.1 Flavobacteriales bacterium | reverse complement strand
TTGTGGACACAAAGGATTTAACAATGGTTTACACGAAAAAATAGAAAAAAAACATCATAAATAAAAAAATCCGAGGCTGGTAATAACTTCGGATTTTTTATTTTTCGTAAATCGTAAATCGTAAATCGTAAATCGTAAATCTAACATGGAGCCTGTCGAAATGTACAGATCAAATACGTATTCCCACAGGAAGCATCTTTTTGTATTTTCGATTCTTTCGTATAAATTTTGCAATTTCAGGACTTGTAGGTACCACACTAATATTCCTTTCTGAAATGTTTTCAAACACCAAGGTTAAAAAATCAAATTCGAAATCATCGGAATGAATACCATCTGGAATAATCAGTTTTGTTAAAAATATCTTCCGTTCCTGAAGAGAATATTCAATTTTGGCAAGTTCGTCATCAACTTTAAGCTCAAATTGGCGCAAAAAGTCGTTGTCAATTAATTCGGCAGCATCGATCATATTAAATATATTTAGTTCACTGGTTGGAAGGGTAGAAACTATAAATTTCTATAGCTTTGCATACAAATTTACGAAAAAAATTGCATATACGGTAGTAGCAGGTAAGTTAAATACTTACAGAATAAACTATTAGAACGGCAAAATCCTAAATTGTTGAGCTTCTTGTTATAATTCTCCTTACTTTTAATATAATTCAATTGCCTAATGAAACAAGACCTTATACACGTCTACATGATGCCAGGAATGGCCGCAGAACCTACGATTTTTAACCGCATTAAATTACCAGAAGACCAGTTTCAAATCCATTGGCTGGAATGGATGATTCCCACTGAAAACGAGAGTTTGGAATCCTACGCAAAACGTATGATCGCAAAAATCGAAAATGATAACATTGTGCTTTTGGGAGTGTCCTTTGGAGGAGTACTGGTTCAGGAAATGAGTAAATACATGAACTTGAAAAAGCTCATCGTAGTGTCGAGTGTAAAAAGTAAATATGAATTGCCAAAGCGTATGAAAGTCGCTAAATTCATGAAAGCATATAAATTTGCTCCAACACAATTATTATCTAATCTCGATGTTTTAAAGAAGTATGCTTTCAACGAAACGATTGCAAAGCGTATCGACCTTTATAAAACATATATGGCTGTCAGCGACAAACGTTATTTGGATTGGGCATTAAAACAAATGCTTTGTTGGGAACAGGAAGAACCCATTCCTGGTGCCATTTACATTCATGGTGATAAAGATGCTGTTTTTACACATTCTTGTGATGGAGAATGTATTGTCATAAAGGGAGGTACTCACATTATGATTATTTTTAAAAGCCAATGGTTTAATGAAAATTTACCAAAACTAATATTGGGTTAAAATTAAAAAGATGTATAAATTTTTTACATTTATAAAAAAATAGAATTATGATTTATTTAAAGAATATTTTAGCAACAATCGGATTGATTTGTTTATCAGGACTATTCATATTTGCAGTGCAAAAAGCACCTTCTGACGAAACAGTTGATTCCGAAAAGAAACTAGTGAACGACTACAATGTCTACGCAATTCAGATACCAGAGAACTTGGATTTTGCAGGAGAGGCAATGCCTTTAAATGACCCGGATGTTTATGAACGAATGGATCGCGAACTGTTGGTAAACACCTACTGGCAATCCAACGGATTACTGATGTTCAAGCGAGCTCACAAGTATTTTCCCATTATTGAACCAATTTTAAAAAAGAATGGTATTCCTGATGATTTCAAATATTTAGCGGTAATCGAAAGTGGTTTGGCCAATGCTGTGTCTCCGGCAGGAGCAAGAGGTGTCTGGCAAATTATGCCTGCAACTGCTAAAGAAAACGGATTGGAAGTCAATGATAATGTGGACGAGCGCTATCACTTGGCTAAATCAACTGAAATTGCTTGTAAATATTTGTTGAAATCTAAACAGCAATTGGGCTCTTGGACTTTGGCCGCCGCCGCATACAATGCTGGTAACGCTGGTGTTTCAAATCGTTTAAAAAGTCAAAACGTCAAGGAATATTACGATTTATTGTTAGGTGAGGAAACGGGGCGATATATTTTTAGAATCGTGGCCCTAAAGGAAATCCTGAAGAACCCAAAAACATATGGATTTAACTTTAACAAATCAGATTTGTATTCTAATATTCCAACTTATGAAGTTAAAGTGGACACTGATGTGACCAATTTTACTGCTTTTGCACAACAACATGGAATTAATTATAAAATTCTGAAAATACATAACCCTTGGTTACGTGAAGACCATTTAACCAATAAATCAAAGAAACAATATATCATCGATATACCAGAAAAAGGCTATTATTCTAAACCTTAATGTTTGACTTTCTAACCAATAACATTTGGATTTTACTTTTAGTTATCAATTATATATTGGTAATTGGCGTTGCCTTTTTTATTTTACTTAAAAATATCAATCCGACCAAAACCTTATCTTATATTATCGTTTTAGTTTTTTTTCCTTTTTTCGGGCTTATCGTATATTATATCTTTGGACAGGAATACCGAAAGAATAAAATCTTCAACAGAAAACACATTCTTAACCAAAAAATCATTGAAATTGTCAATCAAAAGTTAGAACCAGATAAACAAGAAATTAAGGATTTAAAGGATGATTTGTTGGAGGAACGTATTAAGTTGGTTAAATTATTACACAGCAGTAAAGAGGCTCCATTAACAACAAAGAATGACCTGAAAATCATCAAAAATGGAGAAAACAAGTTCAAACTACTTTTAGAGGATTTAAAAAATGCCAAAGACCATATTCATCTCGAGTACTACATTTTAAGGGATGATAAGGTTGGCTTAAAAATCATTGATATTCTTTGTGATAAAGCTTCAGAAGGGGTGTCAGTTAAATTGAGCATTGATGATGTAGGAAGCAGTGTTTCAAGAAAGTCTAAAAACAGACTTTCGGAAAGTGGTGTGGAATGGTATTCGTTTATGCCGGTTCTCTTTCCTGGATTTACGGGCAAAATGAACTATAGGAATCATAGAAAAATTGCAATTATTGACGGGAAAATTGGCTATATAGGTGGTATTAATATTTCGGATACTTATATAAACTATGATGATTCGGAATACTATTGGAGAGATACACATTTAAGAATTATTGGGGAAGCCGTAAATTCTCTTCAAATTCATTTTTTGATGACTTGGGAGTTTGTATCTCGAAAGGATATAGAAATCAAGAAGAGCTATTTCCCAGATGTTTCATGTGATAATGAATTAGCAATGCAAATCGCGGCTAGCGGTCCAGATACGGATTGGGCAAATATAATGGAAGTCATTTTTACTGCCATTGTCACATCAGAAAATTATGTATATCTGACTACACCATATTTTATACCAAATGATCAAATTATTACTGCTTTGCAGGTAGCATCGAAGAGTGGTGTTGATGTACGATTGTTGATCCCAAAGGACTCTGATTCCTGGACTGCAAAACATGCAACGAATTCTTATTTAGAATGTTTGATGGA
>JBBSLN010000334.1:0-3484 GCA_038255205.1 Flavobacteriales bacterium | reverse complement strand
GATCATTATTTAGGACATATTGATGGCACAGGTTTTAATCAAGATAATACAACACATACGCCTAAAGGAGCTCCAAATTTTAGAGATGCCTTTCAAAATGAATTGGATGCTATGGGATTCCCTCAAAATGTGAGGAATGTGGCTATTACAAATGGCAGTGGGAATGGACAAATGACGGGTTCACCTGGTCTGGAACTCATAAACCATACTTTTGATACTGGTACAGTTCCTTTTCCACCATTCGGAAATATCAATACAAGAGCCATTATGACTGTGCACTTTACGTCCGAAGCCAATCAAAACATTGAAGTTACCGATTTTGTGGGCCAAGGTTTTCTTTTAGGATCATGGATTGATGCATTTTCTTTTAATGCCACTGCACAATCAACAAGTAGTTCAGATGGTTTAGACAGTGCACCAGGAGGGCAGTTTGATATGTTTTCTTTTGATGATGGAAGCAACCCATTAATATCAGAATTTATTGATAATTTAAATTCCCAATACTTTAATTTTATCCCGACATTAAGTGGGTTGGCTATTAGCAACGAACCTAATTGGTATACAAATCCTAATAGTAATGATTCTCCATTCGCAAATACTTACATTCCAGCCAACAATGAGCCACATGTTACTTTAACTCAAGGGAATGTTGCTTTTGCATTAGCTGAAATTCTTGAAGAAACTTTAGGAATTACCGTTGAAACTAATCCTGTATTTAAATTACAACAAAATCCAGTACATCATGAGATAGTACTTTTAAGTAATCATAACTTTGACACGTCTGTGATTTCTATTTTTGATATGACTGGGAAAAAAGTTTTTGAAATGTCAACGTCAATTTCCAGTAGAACTCATATTCCATTAAATCTGGACAGTGGATTATATATTTTGAATGTTCAAACGAGCACTAATTTTGCGTACAAAACAAAACTAATCCTAAAATAAATAATTGAACATTAAGATGACAAGGGCTGAATCGGCATGGTTCAGCCTTTATATTTTATGGGTAGATGCACTACTTTTTTAGTGTCAAAAAAATCTTCCTTAAAATAGTCGCTCAAGTTGTAAATAGTGGTGGTTCTGAATACCTGAAGTTCTTCCGATAAATCTCCTCCTTTTAAATATAAAATACCATTTTTAATTTCGTGATTTTGTTTCTTGGCAATTTTTGTCTTTACCCAACTTACAAATTCCGGCATGGCGGTGACGGCTCTGCTTACAATGAAATCGAACTCACCCTTTACAGCTTCTGCCCGTCCGTGCGTCGTTTTTATGTTCTTTAAACCTAGAGATTCAGCCACACCATCGACAACTTTCAATTTTTTACCGATACTGTCCACTAAATGAAATTTGCTGTCAGGAAATAAAATCGCCAATGGAACCCCAGGAAATCCACCTCCAGTGCCAACGTCCAATACTTTTGACTTTGGTTTAAACGAAATAACCTTGGCAATACCCAATGAATGTAGGACATGCCGCAAATAAAGCTCATCGATATCTTTACGGGAAATGACATTGATTTTTGAATTCCAATCCTTATAGAGTGCTTCCAATTGATGAAATTGTTCTATCTGAATCTCTGAAATGTCTGGAAAATACTGTTGGATTAAGTTCATTTATATCAATTTTCAACAAAAATAATCATTTTAAATGTGTAAATTTTTAGCATCATCTTACAATAAGTACATCATTTTATTCTTTATCTTTGCATTGAAAACATACTGGATTACTTTTTCAAGTTACGATTTACCTATAAAAATACTACTAATTATGACAGAACAAACTTTATCTTTCTCCCGTACGGACTCTGCCAAATTCTTTAGAACGTTAAATAAGCGTGTCAACAATTATTTCAAAGAAAATAACATCAAAAAAACAGGAAACTGGAAGCTATATATCAAGGCTATCGTCATGTTTTCGTTAATGCTCGTTCCATTTATATTATTACTGACTGTTGATTTGCCAGCTTGGTTACAAATAATCTTCATGATGATTATAGGAATAGGAATCGCTGGTGTAGGCATGAATGTGATGCACGATGCCAACCATGGCTCTTTTTCAAGTAAACAATGGGTCAATAAATTAATGGGAAGCAGCATTCACATATTGGCTGGCAATGATTATAATTGGAAAGTACAACATAACGTTCTACATCATACATACACGAATATTCAAGGACATGATGAAGATATTGATGCTGGACGGATCATTCGCTTTTCAAAACATTCCAAATGGCACAGGATGCATCAATATCAAAAATATTATGCGTTTTTTTTATATGGTTTGTTGACTGTTAATTGGGCGATCACGACGGATTTTAAACAAACTTATATCTACTTGAAACGGAAATTATCCTATGGTAATTTTCCAAATCCTGTGACGCAGTGGACGAAGTTAATCATCGGAAAGATAATTTATTATTCTATTTGGGTAGTCTTACCTTTGACATTGGGTTACGCTTGGTGGCAAGTTTTGATCGGGTTTCTAATTATGCATTATACCGCAGGAATTATTTTAAGTGTTGTGTTCCAGTTAGCGCACGTCATGCCAAACACTGATATGCCCTTGCCAGACGAAAGTGGAAACATGAAAAACACATGGGCAATCCATCAACTATTTACTACGTCTAATTTTTCGCCTAAAAGTTGGTTGGTAGAGTTTTATACTGGAGGTTTAAACAGACAAGTAGAGCATCACCTTTTTGCTCACATCAGTCATGTTCACTATAAAAATATCGCTCAAATCGTTAAGGAAACGGCTCATGAGTTTAGCTTACCTTATAATCAGTATAATTCCATCTGGACAGCGATAGCAGAACATTATCAGCAGTTGAAAGAATTGGGCAGAAAACCGATTATGGCTTGATATATTCTTTCAAAATTAAAATTACTACCCACAAATGAACCAACTTTCAGATAGAGTTTTAGGCATGTCCACGTCTGCCACGTTAGCAATGGCAGCAAAAACAAGGGAGCTTAAGGCAGAAGGCAAAGACATCATAGGATTGAGTCTTGGCGAACCAGATTTCAACATACCAGATTTTATTAAAGAGGCTGCCAAAGAAGCTATTGATGAGAATTATAGCTCCTATTCACCTGTCGATGGTTATGTGGAATTGAAAAATGCTATCATCACAAAATTTAAACGTGATAATGGTTTGTCCTACAAGCCTTCTCAAATTGTGGTTTCTACGGGTGCCAAACAATCGTTGGCCAATATTGCTGCAGTCTTATTGAATAAAGGCGATGAAGTCATTTTACCATGTCCATATTGGGTGAGTTATAATGACATTGTAAAGCTGAATGAGGGCGTTCCAGTAGAAGTTCAAACCTCCATCGCGAACGATTTTAAAATGACGCCTGCTCAGCTCGAAGCTGCTATTACGCCAAAAACCAAAATGATTTGGTACAGTTCACCATGCAACCCAAGCGGCTCTGTTTACAGTAAAGACGAATTGAGAGCTTTGGCTGATGTGCTTAAAAAG
>JBBSLN010000333.1:0-3488 GCA_038255205.1 Flavobacteriales bacterium | reverse complement strand
GTTTTGGCGTTGTTCATTATCACCATCGACACCTTGAAAACGATTATTTTCGTCCAATGTCAATCGATCACCTATAGAATTCAATCGATTGGTGCCAACTAAAAATTGTGGTTTTAAAAATTGACGCATCTTCCATTTTTCTCCTAACGGAATCAAGTTAGTAAAATAGTTTGCTTGAAACGAGTACACTGTTTGTTGTGTTTGTCCTTTGTTGATGAAGGTGCCATATTCAAAATTGGTGCTCAAGTAACCCCAATCAAAATAGTTGCCATGCGAAATACGCGCTCCTATATAGACTCTATCCTTTTGGTTTTTATGCTGTAAGCCTCCAGTAATTGCATAAATGGTACCCACAGGAACATCTTCTGTAATGCCATCACGAAAAATATAAGAGTCTTGGATAAATTGTCTCGAAGAAATCCCGAAGGTTCCTAGATAAAAAGTCTCACTGGAAAAATAACGGATACTGTCATAGTCTATGCTCGGCATTTCCTTGAAATCCACACGCAACACGCGAGCCGCGCTAATAAGGTTGGTCGTCCGCTCTTTTTTGGAATTTCCTTCAAACAATTTAAACGAATGCCCGAGCCAAACGTCCTGTGATTGATATTTAAAAGCTTGTAGGTTTTGCTCCAATACGTCATTCAAAAGCGGTTCTTGTCGGTATTGCTCGTCAAAATATAGGCCTCCAGCCCATCTGGCAAGCGGTGAATAAAATGGCCGATTGATATTAAAATATTTTCCATAAAAACCATCCAAGTTTATATTATATCCAACGGCTGTATTAATAAAAGTGTTTTTGAAGTTCGGAATAAAGTATCTTAGATTGTACGCATTTTTTCCATCCGTTAACCTATTGGTAATACTATTGTCAAATTGGTGTCCATAACCTAAAAAATTCCGGTCTTTTAAACGTAATGTATTCTTTTTCCCAGAAAAATTGAACTTCGGAATTAGACTCCATGAATCCAACACTTCCACAAAGACATCAACAGAGTCGCTAGCTTTTCCAATATCCTTTACTGTAATTTCAACACTTCGAATATAGTTTTGTGAACGCAATAATCGCTTCGACTCCTCAATTTTTAAGATATCGAAGGGCTCATTTTTTTTGAACAATAAGAAATTCCTAATAGTAAACTTTTTTGTTTTAGCATGAATTGTGTTGCCTGTTTTTTCTAACCAACTATTAGCAGTTTCAGTGGAATCCTTAAAAGAGAAACCGAATGGGTCATGACTTTGGATGGAGATATTTCTGATGATTTTACCATCATAAGCCGTTAGGTCTTCTTTTATTATTTGGGCGCTTGTCGTATCTATTTTCTTTTTGGTGGACTTAAAAATCAATTTGTGAAGGAATTTTGTTGATTTTCTCTTTTTGGAATATCCCTCTAATTTTTCATATAAATTCGTAGAATCCTTTACTGGTTTTTTATCCTGTGCAAAACTGTGGTTGCTTAGGGTAACAAACAAATATATGTAAAGGATGGTTTTTAAATTCATTTTATTCCAGCTGAGCGATTTTTTTGAATCAAATGTATTTAAATATAATTCACACGACTCGTGTTTTTAGTATATTTTTAACTTCATTGATATCTTGATTGGTCGTGGCCAATACATATCCTGGTATTGAAAGATTATTAAATTGAGTGAACTTTAAATTTATATGTGGATTCACTATTTCTTATATTTGTTAATTCCATTAAACAACAATAAATGAGCAAGCAAAGCAGACGTAGAGAAGCATTAGTATATCATGCAAAGCCAACCCCAGGAAAAATCAAAGTCGTCCCTTCAAAAAAATATGCCACACAACGTGATTTGTCATTGGCATATTCGCCTGGAGTGGCCGAACCTTGTCTTGAAATAGCAAAGGACAAAAACAATGTTTATAAATATACAACCAAAGGTAATTTAGTTGCCGTAATATCCAATGGAACAGCCGTTTTGGGTCTTGGAAATATTGGTCCTGAAGCTTCTAAACCGGTAATGGAAGGCAAAGGTTTGCTGTTTAAAATTTTTGCCGATATAGATGTATTTGATATTGAAGTCGATACTGAAGATGTTGAAACGTTCATTCAAACAGTAAAGATGATAGCGCCGACATTCGGAGGAATTAATCTCGAAGACATTAAAGCTCCTGAAGCCTTTGAAATTGAACGTCGTTTGAAAGAAGAGTTAGATATCCCGGTGATGCATGATGACCAACATGGAACAGCGATAATTTCTGCAGCGGCACTGTTGAATGCTTTAGAGCTGGCAAACAAAAAAATTGAAGATGTTCAAATAGTCATCAGTGGAGCAGGCGCAGCCGCGATATCATGCACACGGTTGTATCAGGCTTTCGGTGCGAAACGTGAAAACATCGTGATGACTGATAGTAAAGGTGTGATTCGTCAAGATAGAGAAGAATTATCTACCGAAAAAGCCGAATTTGCTACCCATCGCAAAATCGATACCTTGGATGAAGCCATGATGGATGCCGACGTGTTCATTGGATTATCTACTTCTAATATTGTGTCTCCAGATATGCTTAAATCGATGTCAGGCAATCCAATTGTATTTGCCATGGCCAATCCAGATCCAGAAATAGAATACCAGTTGGCTATCGATACCCGAGATGATATTATTATGGCAACAGGTCGTAGTGACCATCCAAACCAAGTGAACAACGTTTTAGGTTTTCCCTTTATTTTTAGAGGCGCTTTGGATGTAAGAGCCACAAAAATTAATGAGGCTATGAAAATGGCGGCTGTTAAGGCCTTGGCGAATTTGGCAAAAGAAGCAGTGCCAGAACAGGTCAATATTGCTTATGGTGAAACACGTTTGACCTTTGGTAAAGACTACATTATCCCAAAACCTTTTGACCCTCGATTGATTGCCGAGGTACCTCCGGCCGTTGCTAAAGCTGCGATGGAAAGTGGAGTGGCAAAAGAACCGATAGAGGATTGGGATAAATATCGGGAGACCTTGATGGAGCGCTTGGGCTCAGACAATAAAATTGTCCGACTGCTGACCAATCGAGCGAAAATGAATCCCAAACGTGTCGTGTATGCGGAAGCCGACCATTTAGATGTCTTAAAAGCAGCTCAAATTGCTTACGACGAAGGTATTGCCGTCCCTATTTTGCTAGGCCGAAAAGAAACCATTCAGCAATTGATGGCAGAAATAGAATTTGATGCGGATGTAGAAATTATAGACCCAAAAACGGATGAAGAGGAACAACGGCGCAAGCGATATGCCGAAGTATATTGGTCACACCGCAAGCGGAAAGGCGTGACGCTTTATTCAGCAGAAAAATTATTGAGAGAACGCAACTATTTTGCAGCTATGATGGTCAATGAAGGAGATTCCGATTCATTTATTTCGGTATATTCACTCAGTTATCCAACCGTCTTCAAGCCAATGTTGGAGCTTATTGGATTGGCAAAAAACGCCACAAGAGCTGCAGCGACCAAGTTGATGATGA
Source organism: Flavobacteriales bacterium (assembly GCA_038255205.1). Classification (GTDB taxonomy): domain Bacteria; phylum Bacteroidota; class Bacteroidia; order Flavobacteriales; family Flavobacteriaceae; genus JBPOFM01. The sequence continues at coordinate 19 of JBBSLN010000333.1, read as the reverse complement.
CACAACGTGGTCCGATGTT
>JBBSLN010000332.1:0-3495 GCA_038255205.1 Flavobacteriales bacterium | reverse complement strand
TTTCCAAAGACATTCAAGATGCGTTCATGCACAGTTGAATCAAAGAAAATCAAAGCAGCGACAATCATCACATACGGAAACATTCCAATCGGAAACAAAACACGTGTGAAAATGTGAAAGAACACAACCAACGCAAAAGCAAACACTCTCGTTCTTTTGTAAAGCAATAAAAATGGAATAAAAAGGTCGTAAAACATGCCTGACCAACTCATCGCATAATGAAACCAGTCTTGTTGCATTAGCGAATTTCCAATGAATGGCAAATCATATTTTGATGGCAACCAGATTTTCAATGGCATTGCTTTGAAGAGCCAATCGGAATTTATTTTTGCGATTCCTGCATAAATGTATACGATGCCAATCAGCAATTTCACGGAGTCAACGCACCATGTTGGAATCGATGTATAACGCTTCTTTTTGAGCAAATTATCCACCGAAAAATAGGCGTTCGCTGGCAAAAATATCATCAGAAAACTCAAGATACTTATGAAATAGTAATGATTGAGATAAGTCGTTTTATCCATCAATTCGATGTAGGTAAAACTTAAAAAAAATAGGATGATTGCCAATCGATATTTAAAACCCAAAGCGACGGCGAGCGCTGAAAGACCACAAACTATAAACAACAAATAGGTGTAAACGCCGAGTGGTTGTATCCATTCAAATCCGTAATAAGTGAAATGGAATTTTGGTTGGATGTAGAGCGTTTCAATCCAGCCATAGGACCAAAACCGAATCATGCTAATCAACATCATCAAGCCAAATCCAATGCGCAACACTGCCAAGGATGCTGGCGATGTTTGTTTTGATAAATATGTGTTAACTCTATTTTGCATGAAACGAAAAAAAGATTCTCCAATTTGACATTGGAGAATCTTCTATAGTATTAAATGTTGTGAACCTTAATCGCCATCAGCGTCTTGAAAATCAAGACTGATATTAAAGGATTGGACCATATCTACCTTTAAATACACCACAGCCATTTGTAAAGCGTCGTAAGCCATGTTCATTTTCGTATTGTCTATAGTGATTTGTCGATTAAAATTAGCGTCCAACGCTTCAATTTTAGTACGAGCTGTATTGAATTGATTGTTGATAATCGTACTCACATTCTGTCCATCCCGTTGTGTGTTCAAGTAATCCAGATAAGTTTTAAAACTTGTACCAGTTGACGAGCCATTGAAAGCTTTTCCATTAAACACATCTTGAACTGCATTTAAGGCTTCAAGACTCAATGCTTTTGAAGCGTTCTTATTATAGTAAGCTTCCACTTTTTCTGGCAATGGATTGGTTGAAAACACACCACTTGGAATTCCAAATTTGTTGGCACGAAGCCCTTTTTCATAATAGAAAATAAAATCGTTCACAATCTTGTTCAGAGAACTTGTTGCTGTGTTTTCGGTACTTGTGACGAATTGGTCGCGATAGACAGTTGTCCAGTCGGTAATGACTTGCTGCGTTAAGGCATCCATCTGATTGACGACATCGTTCAAATAGGTTTTGTAACCTTGTGCATTTGTATCTGTAGTATATTTTGAAACAATCGAAGCATCATCAGAAGCCACACCATATAATAGATAATCCAACGCTGGAAAGCCTTGAGCGTCATGATAAGCAGGAATATTCAAGTCATAAGTACCAGAACTCACGCCAGTTTCAATGTCTGAAACCGTTGTTGGGTAGATGTTCATGAAAAAATAGTATTGGTTGAGCTGTTCTGCCTTTCCAATGTTGAACATTTCCACATGTTGCCAAGCTTTGTACGCTATTAACCAATTGTTACGAGCGGCATCTAAATTCGCTTGATTTGGCGTTGTCGTGAATGTCTGAATAGAGGTTTTGAGAGTCGTCAATTTTGGACCAAAATCCTGTAACGACGGAATAATAATATTATCGGCAAGATTGACCAATAATTCTGAACGGCTAAATTCATCGGTATTTGAATTTGTTGAATCATCCGAGGAACTACAAGCGACAATTAACGCAAGGGAACACAAAAAGGCAATTTTTCTTATCATTTTATTTTGGTTTTAGTGGTATTTAAATTTAATAGCGACTTCTTAAGGAAAACATCATTGGTCGTTAGTTATTTTCGTCTGCGGCTTCATCGACCGTAAAGCCAAATCGTGCAGCAATAGTTGCTGACATTGCATCCAGAGTTGCTGGCGTCACATCCCAAAATCCATTACCATTCATCAATTGAATTAAAAGTGCAGTCACTTCATCATTTGAAAAGTATGGTTCATTGGTATTAGGTTGTCGCGTAAATTGTAAACTATTGATAAATCCGTATCCTTCAGAAAGTTGGTGGAAGGCACTTGCCAAATCGTTTTCAGCCAATTTTACTTTTCCTACCTGTAAATAATGAACCGCACGAATGGCAATTACTTTTGAAATATGTTCACGAATGATTTGCGCTTGGGCATCTCTAATCGTATAGTTTTTAGCAACAATTGCAGCTCTTCCCAATTTGAAAGCGTTGTAAATAGCCAATGATGTTCCTGCAAAATCGGAATCGGCATCCACTTGGTTTAAATAAGTGTTTAAGAAACTGTCCGCATCCAGAACTGGAATCGCAGGATTGTCCTCATTTCCATATAAATAACCATAGGCTTCATCCCATTTGTGCTCCATTGTGGTGTAATTGGTGCCCTCGTCAAGCACATCATTATTATTATTATCAATGTTTGAAGCTTCATCCAACACAGAAGTACTCAAATAATTATTGATGATTTGGTCGGCCATCAATCCACCGATTAATGATTTTGTAATCGCTTGATTCAGTTCCAAACCTTTTGCGTTTACATAACGAAGGGTACCACCACCAGCTTGCTGTATTTGTCCAGCTGTTCCTGCTTCTGCAGCAACTTCCCAATTTAAAAATACTACAGTCGCTTGGTCAGAAATCCATCCATCCATTTGTGTTTTTAGCGCATTTGAAACTGTTGTGTTTGCGGCGAAATAATCATTGGATGCTGCAAATTTACTTCTGATGTTTTTGTTGGATGCATTCAAATCAGCATCTGTAAAATCATTAGCGCCTTCAACGTGCGCAAATTTTCCCTGTAAATCTGACACAGAATTGGTATTGACCAGTAGCGCAGAATTTAGCTCTTGAGCCATTTGGATACGCGTCGTTTGACCTTCAAAATTGACGGTTGAATTTCCGTTTCTTAAAAACTCATAAGTTGCAGGTGCTTCAACATTATTCACAACCTCGATTACTGCATCATCGTCATTTGAACATGAAGTAAATAGTGCAGAAACTATGGCAATTGATAAAAATACTTTTTTCATTTTGATAGTTTATTTAGACTTAATAAGAATAATTAATTGTTTCTGAATGCAAAAATAAGAGAGAGTTTTAAATTCTCAAAACTTATTTAGATTAAATTTAAATAAAGAAATTGTTAAGTGTTTTATAAACTGAAAATGAATGGATTGTGAAATGTTAAAATTTTAATTAACACAGAAGACTTACCAAAAATTACGATG
>JBBSLN010000331.1:0-3503 GCA_038255205.1 Flavobacteriales bacterium | reverse complement strand
CAGAAGTTGTTGAAATTATCTTTTAGTCTTGATTAAGGATCTACGAATGACAATCAAGGTTATTTAATGATATCTTCCCAATAGGCGACAACTTGTCACCACTCAAAACCATTCAGAACAGGCTGAAAATCAACATATTTCAAAAAGAATCCATAAACAGTATCATATATGCAACGATACCTATGTTCTGTCACCATATTCTGAATTCTTGAAATAATGTTTATTATATGGCACTCTCGCACGTTCCTTGCAGCTAATAGAGCATATTAAAATTATTGCCATCAAATAAAACAACAAATGAAAATACTAGTTATTGGAGCAGGAAACATGGGATTGACTTATGCCGAAGGAATGCTAAAATCTACCTTAATATGTAAGCATAAAATTAGAGTTTACGATACCGATCCAAAAAAGATTGCAAGCTTAAAAGAAACACAACAATTTAATGTATTCGAAAATTTAGAAGATTGTCTTCCGACATCCAATTTGGTTTTTTTAGCAGTAAAACCATTTCACACCGATAATTTATTCGAAACTATGAAACCTTTAATTAACAGCGAACAAATATTTGTTTCGCTTATGGCTGGCGTTTCAATAAATGCGATTCAAGAAAGTTTAGGTATTAGAAAAGTCATACGAACGATGCCGAATTTACCTGCCAAGGTAGGCAAAGGAGTGACTTCCTTTACAGAATCTAAAGAGGTGTCCCAAATTGAGCTTATAACGGTTCGTAACCTATTGGATACAACAGGGACTTCTATCCATGTTGATACTGAAAAATTCATTGATGCCTCTACTGGTATTTCTGGAAGCGGTCCGGCCTATGTATTCTACTTTATGCAATCCATGTTAGAAGCGGCCTTAAAAATGGGCTTCTCTGAATATGATTCAAAAGTTTTAGTGAGCAATACATTTGAAGGTGCTGTGGAATTATTCAATCAATCAGACATATCACCACAAGGCTGGATTAATCGTGTAGCCTCAAAAGGTGGGACCACACAAGCAGCTATAGATTCTATGGACGATAATAATGTAAAACAGCTCATACAAGATGCGGCCTACGCTGCATTCGACCGAGCCGTTGAATTGGGGAAAAAATAAAATAAAACGAATAAAGAATTATGAGTGATATAAAAAGAGTTGTTGTAAAAGTTGGCACGAATGTATTGACCAACAAGGACAACAGAATTTTAAATCCGATTTTAAAAGAATTGGTGCGACAAATTGCCGTTTTATATGAGCGGGATATTATGGTGGTACTTGTGTCTTCAGGTTCAGCCATTGCTGGTAAAGAAATTTTAGGCAAGACGAAAATTAAGGAAAAATCCATCCGGCGTCAAGTCTATTCATCTGTAGGCCAACCGAGAATGATGCGGCGCTATTACAATTTATTTCATGATTATGGAATGCGTTGTGCTCAAGTATTAGCCACCAAAAGGGATTTTGACCCAGGCAAGCACAGAGAAAATATGATCAATTGTTACGAAGGTTTACTTTCAGAAGGCATTATTCCCATTGCCAATGAAGACGATGCCGTTTCTTTAACGATGTCCATGTTTTCGGATAATGATGAACTGGCAAGTTTGGTCGCTGAATTATTGGATGCCGATAGATTGATTATTCTATCAGATACGGATGGCTTTTATACAGGACATCCCGATGATATTGATTCAAAAATTTTGAATGAAGTCAAAGTGAATCAAAATGTTGAGCAATATGTTCAAGCATCAGATAAAGAAGAAGGAGAAGGCCGAGGCGGCATGGCGTCAAAATTAAGGATTGCAAAAGGAACCGCAGAAAAAAATATCCCAACCTATATCGCCAATGGAAAAAAGGAAAATATCATTGTTGATATTATCGATAACAAAGCCGTTGGCACAAAGTTTATTCATTAAAAAGCAGAGAAACATGAAATTATTAAGTTCAGAAATAAAAAATAAAGTTCTAGTATCGATGACGAAAATTCTAGATAGAGAACGTGCAAATATAATTACAGAAAATAAAAAAGACTTGGACGCATTTAACAAAGAGGACCAAGCACTTTACGATCGTTTGGTAATCAATGACAGTAAAGTCAGTGGCATGATTCAGGCAATCGAAGAGGTAAAAGAACAAGAAGACCCAGTAGGTAAGGAAATCTCCAATACAACTTTGGATAGTGGCTTAAAAATCATTAACAAAACAGCGCCTTTCGGAACCATCATGATTATTTATGAATCACGTCCAGATGTGACCATCGAAGCAGCCGTTTTGGCTTTTAAGGCAAATAATAAAATTCTATTGAAAGGTGGAAAAGAAGCCGTTAACAGCAATGCCATACTTGAAAAATGTTGGCATGAAGCTTTAGAGTCGAATGGACTTTCAAAAGATTGGATACGGCTTCTCAATTTAAAAAGGGAAGACACGCAAGCATTTCTCAAAAACCCGCCAGAACCATTGGACCTTATTGTCCCTAGAGGAGGTGAGCGACTCATTAAGTTTGTTAAGGAGCATGCAAGTTGTGCTGTTTTAGTAAGTGGTCGTGGCAACAACTTTATGTATGTAGCCGATGACGCCGATTGGGCAAAAACAGTCAAAGTATTGGTCAATGCGAAGACGGATAAAATTTCTGGTTGTAATGCTTTGGATAAAGTGCTTATCAATAAAAACATCCCGAATTACAAAGATAAATTACAGGAGTTGCATGCAGTTCTTAAAGAATTGAATGTTGAGATGGTGGTAGACGTATCGGTAAATGAGATACTGTCGGACTCTGAATCTATTTCGGATGATACCATTTGGTACGAAGAATTTTTGGCGATGAAAATAGTTTTGGCCGAAACAGATAGTTTAGAATCCGCAATCGCCTCAATTAACAAATATTCTGGTGGACATTCCGCTGCCATTCTAACTGAAAATAAGGATAAAGCCCTTCAGTTTATGGAACAAGTAGATAATGCAGCCGTATATCACAATGCGTCTACACGTTTTACCGATGGTGGACAAATGGGAGTTGGCGCCGAATTAGCCATCAGTACCGACAAATTACACCATAGAGGCCCATTAGGACTAAAACAATTAGTGACTAATAAATATTATGTATTTGGTGATGGCCACATTAGATAGTGATAAAAATTTTTGTATATCTGCTTTTAATCACAAGATCAAAATTTGCATCATTCAATCCTTTTTCTGGTTAGTCCTCGCCCTAAAGGGAACAAAAATTCGCTATTAAATAAATAGTTTTAGAATAAGCCACCCTAAGGTCGGGGCAAAAGCTTATTCGGCAATGAATTGAACACTATCAAATAATTAGGATTGATTTCGGACATTCGAATAAAAATTACTGTTAGATTTTATCTAGTAGTCACCTCAATATATCATTTTGTAACCATGCTGTCCGATTATAATGTGAGCGAACTAGAAAATGTAGTTCTAAAAAGAGATACCGAAGCATTGTTTGTTAATGACCCTCTATGTTTGAATGTTTGAAAATTCTGCTGAAACATGTAACCCAATTCACT
>JBBSLN010000330.1:0-3505 GCA_038255205.1 Flavobacteriales bacterium | reverse complement strand
GGACGCATCGAGATGAAACAAGGCTTTTTTGATTTGGTTTTCCACTACTGATTCGTGGTTTCCTGATTTTCTATCTTTCAATTCTTCTCCAAAACAGAAAATGATGCGAAACTCATTATTTAGAGCCGCATCTACCTTTTGTGCCAATAGTTCATCCGTTTCATTAAAATAAGCACGACGTTCACTATGCCCCAAAATGACCGTTTTCATTCCAATGCTTTTTAACATGGAAGGACTCACTTCACCTGTGTAAGCACCAGATTCCGCGAAGTGCATATTCTGCGCAATCACTTCGATTGCATTGTCTTTCAACGTATTAAACGCCTGCCACAGATTTGTAAATGATGGTGCAATCATAACCTCAACTTCTGGTGGTTTGTTCTGCATTTTGAGTTCGGTAATCAATAATTCGGTATGTGCCAAATCATTGTTCATTTTCCAGTTTCCTGCTACTATTTGTGCTCTCATAATTCCTATCCTAAATCCTTTCCAAAGGAAAGGACTTCTGTTTTTAGTTAATATTTTGAATTTCGTATAATTTTAAAACTGTTTACTGCGACTGCGACTGAAGACTAATTACTGAAGCCTGACTTTCGGGTCTAACCAAACATAGATGATATCTACAAAAATATTAATTATTATGAAGACCAAGGCAATAATTAACACTGCTCCCATAATTACCGGTAAATCTAAAGTATTCAATGCATTGACGATTTCCTTCCCAAGGCCATTCCAACCAAAAATATATTCCACAAAAACCGCTCCTGCCAACATGGAAGCGAACCATCCAGAAATCGCCGTGACAACCGGATTCAATGCGTTTTTTAAAGCATGACTTCTAATAATTTGGAACTCACTCAAACCTTTTGCTCTCGCCGTCCGAATATAATCTTGATTGAACACTTCCAGTAATGAATTTCGCATCAACTGAATGACAACTGCCAGCGGTCGTATTCCCAAAACAATTGCCGGAAGTATTAGATTTTTCCATTGGATGTGCATCGCTTCGCCATAATCATCCAATTCATACAAACTTCCAGTCATTTCGAGATGCGTGTATTCATGGAGAACAAATCCGAAGAACCAAGCGAACAGAATCGCACTAAAAAACGAAGGCACACTCATGCCAATAGTGCTCACCACTTGAATCACTTTATCCAACCAATGGTCTTTGAACAATGCTGAAACGATTCCTAAAATAATGCCTATGAAAATAGCAATGAGGATTGCCGAAACCGCAAGTACAAATGTATTTGGCAGTGTTTCCGCTATCACTTGACTTACTTTTTTTCCTTGCTTGTTAAAGGATTCACGTAAATAAGGGAATTTTAAAACGGTCGTCGTATTTCCTATCGTAAATAACTTTGTTGCTGTATATTTTCCTTCTCTTAAATACGTATAATCCTTTGAGTTTGTCGAATGAAAAGAGATGAGGGACAAGTCATTCAGATAATAAAAATATTGGGTACTTATTGGTTTGTCAAAACCATACTTTTGTTTTACGATTGCCAGCTGCGCACTATCTTCATTCTGACCAAGCATCATTTGAGCTGGGTCTCCAGGCAACACGTTGAACAAAAAGAAAATGACCGTTACGACTCCGAACATGGTTAGGATAGCGTAAAAGATTTTATTTAGGAGATAACTAATCAGTTTATTTGGTTTCTCGCAAAGGCGCAAAGTCGCAAAGCGAAGTGAAATGTGTATAAATTTTTATAATGTCACAAATATTCAAATTTTCTATTTAATCAAAGTACTAATCATGACTGTCTACTGCCTAATGCCTAATGCCAACTGCATACTGCATACTGCCTACTTAAATTCAAGTTCATCAATATCATTCCAATGCACTTTTTGTTTTACAGTCCCTTTGTTTAACACGACAATGCCAGGATTTGCACGAACGATGGTTTTGAGTACTTTTTCATCGCATAGATAAAAATCGAAATTAAGATAATTGTCTGCCTTAAACTGTGCTTTGGCATCACCTCCGGAAGAAGTCAATCCAATGACTTTATAGCCTTTTTTCAAAGCAGCATCTGACATGGATTTCAACTTTTCGACGCCTTCCCACTCGGCTTTTTTGAGGTCGTAAATGATGACCATCACCAACTTTGGCTCGGCCAGAAATTCTTCTGTTAAATTTTCATCATCAGTTTCAATGGAGAAATCTTGAATTGGCGGCACATAACCTTCCTCAATTGTTTTGTAATCTACAGAGATGTATTTACCATCGACAGTCGGATACGAACCATTTGTCGTAAATATTTTTTCTTCACCATTGATATTAAACTTCCAACTATATTCTATCACTGGCTTTTGTGCATCAGGTGGTGTACTCATTTGTTCTTGGATATTATTTCCGATTTTATAGGCTCTGAAATCCACCGTTGGCAAGTGCATCAATACATGATAGCCAAACCATAAGCAAAAGATGAAACTCAACAATGCCACAAGTGTGACTCCAAATTTGCTGAACAAAGGTTTGATATGTCTAATACCCAAAAATATAATTATGATAAGCACTAGTAATATCACATCTTTGGTAAAACTTTCCCATGGCGTTAATTTTAAAGCATCCCCAAAACAGCCACAATCGCGAACTTTATCAAAATATGCCGAATAAAAAGTCAAAAATGTAAAAAATACAATCATTAAAAACAGGCTCCAAATCGTGAACTTTGGTTTATAGCCAATCAGCAAAAACACACCTAAAATAACTTCAAAAACGACTACGAATATTGAAATCCCCAATGCATAAGGCTCTAAAAACGGTAAGTTTAAGACATCTGTGCCAAAATATTCCTGGAGCTTATAAGAAAAGCCCAATGGGTCATTCAATTTGATCAATCCAGAAATAATGAATAGAACTCCGACAAAAATTCGAGAAATGTTGACTATAACTTTCATACTGCAACTGTTTTTTTAACCGCAAAAGTGCGCTAAGTTTTGCGCAAGGGACGCAAAGTCCAATGTTTTATTTTCTTTCGTTTAAATGTATCATTGCGAATATCGCATAATTAATCATATCCTGATAATTAGCATCAATACCTTCGCTTACAATTGTTTTTCCCGAATTATCTTCAATCTGTTTGACGCGTAATAGTTTTTGAAGAATCAAATCCGTTAAGGAACTCACTCTCATATCTCGCCAAGCTTCACCATAATCATGATTTTTGTCCATCATCAATTGCTTTGTCAACGCAATTTTTTCGTCATACAGTTTTGTGGCTTCATCAACTTTTAAATCTGGTTGCTCGACGATACCTTTATCGAGCTGAATCAGCGCCATCGTACTATAATTGATGATTCCTATAAATTCACTCGCTTCATCTTCATCTACTTTGCGAACGCTGTTTTGTTGCAACCCTCGAATACGTTGCGCTTTTATGAAAATCTGGTCCGTTAAAGAGGGTAATCTCAAAATCCGCCAAGCACTTCCGTAATCGGTCATCTTATTTATGAAAAGTGTTCGGCATATTTCAATGACAGCATCATATTGTTG
>JBBSLN010000329.1:0-3510 GCA_038255205.1 Flavobacteriales bacterium | reverse complement strand
TTATCATTCGTTCTTGAATGTCTTGCAGATTTATGGAAGCACCTTTTTGACCTCTTAAGATTCTCAATACATTAAATTGTTCCATAGATAAATCGAAAGGCTTTAAGACGGATTGCATTTCTTCTTTAAATACAGTATTGGTCACCATTACATTTAATATTGTCTTTTTGGACAAGGGCAATTCGATGATTGTCTTTAGGATGTCTTCCAATTCTTTCATATACAACAATTGTATATACAAATGTAATGGAAATATTGCATCGTCAAACTGCAGTAGCTATAAATTTTTGTTAAAGTTGAAATGTAGACCGAACGGATTTTTAACTTTATGACATGAGAAGAATTTCGTTCATACTTGTTTTATTACTGGCATCATGTAAAAATGAGCGGCAATCGGAAGAAATGACCCAAGACAAAGACGAATTTGTTCAGACGACTGACAGGGAAGGGATAAACTTGCAATCTACCGACTTGGAGGTTTATGATTATGAAGGCTTGAAAAAATATTTAAGTACTTCAACAAATAAAACTTATGTCGTTAACTTTTGGGCCACTTGGTGTGCGCCCTGTGTAAAGGAGTTACCCTATTTTGAGCAATTAAATTCTAGGTATTCTGACCGTAATGTGGAAGTGATTCTTGTAAGTCTCGATTTTCCAACTAAATTTGAATCTCATTTAAAACCTTTTATCAAAGCCAAAAAATTAGAGTCAAAAATTATTGCTTTGAACGATACAGATTCCAATGCTTGGATTCCAAAAGTAAGTGAAAACTGGTCTGGCGCGATTCCTGCTACACTAATATTTAACAAAGACAAACGTCAATTTTATGAGAAATCATTTACATACGACGAATTAGAAACCGAAGTTAAACAATTCCTAAAATAAAAAACATGTACACATTAAAAACATTTATTGCTGTGATTGCCATTGTGGTGTCATCAGCATTCACGACAACGAGTCCAGGATATTTGGTAGGCGATATAGCAACTGATTTCAGCCTGAAAAGCACGAGTGGGAAAACGGTTTCATTATCAGATTATAAAGATGCCAAGGGTTTTATTGTCATTTTTACTTGTAATACCTGTCCATATGCAGTTGCTTATGAAGATAGAATTGAGGCATTGAACAAAAAATATGCCTCAAAAGGATATCCAGTAATCGCTATTATGCCGAACAACACAGAAGTGAAACCTGGTGACAACATGGATGCTATGAAAATTAGAGCAAAAGAAAAAGGTTTTACGTTCCCATATTTAATGGACGAAGGACAGAAAGTGTATCCTCAATACGGTGCGACCAAAACACCTCACGTTTATTTACTTCAAAAAACGGCAAAGGGTAATCAAGTGAAATATATCGGAGCTATTGATGATAATTATCAGGATGCCGCTGCCGTTAAAACGAAATATGTTGAAAATGCGGTAGATGCCTTACTTTCAGGAAAAGAAATAAAGGAAACAGAAACTAGGGCCATTGGGTGTTCGATTAAAGTTTAAAAGAAATTCGTCATTTAGACAACCTCTAAATGTTAAAATTGAATCCGAAGCGTAACACTTCGGATTTTTTTTCGTCTTTATCATAAGGAAATGTTAAATTTGTACAACAATTATTGAATTACTATGGCAGATTTGACACAGACCGAGTGGGTAGAAAAATTAAATGGGGATGACAACGCCATTATTTTAGATGTACGAACGCAAGATGAAGTTGATGAAGGAAAGATTCCTTCTGCTATTCATATTGATATCTACAAGGGTCAAGATTTTATTGATGAGATAGAGACTTTGGACAGGTCAAAAAACTATTATGTCTATTGCAGAGCAGGAAGTCGAAGTGCCCAGGCTTGCGCTATTATGAATCAATTAGGATTTGAAAATACTTATAATCTAGTCGGTGGATTTACTCAATGGAGAGGTGACATCGAAGAAATTTAAAACATCTATCATATGAAACAACTGTTAACCATTTTGGGTATTGCGATTTTGCTTATGGCGACGTCATGCGAAGAGGATGTAAGCAAAGGAGAGGTGAAGTTAGTGACTGCAGAAGAAATGCAAACACTCCTTGAACAAAAAGATGTCCAACTTGTGGATGTTCGAACGCCGGAAGAATATAAGGAAGGTTACATTGCCAACTCCCAAAATATTGATTTCAATTCTCCCACATTTGATAAGGATATAGAAAAATTGGATAAGACCAAACCAGTGATTTTATATTGCAAGGCAGGAGGTCGCAGTTTAAAGTGCAGTCAGAAGCTTTTAGATGCAGGTTTTATAAAGATATACGACTTGGAAGGTGGTATTACCCAATGGAAATTTAAGGGTTTTGATATAGAGACCAAATAAAAAAAGGTTAGCAATCGCCAACCTTCTTAAATTTAATATAATCTAATTTATTGTATGAATGGTGTGTAACCAAATTTTTGCCCACCAACAGATGCATCGGCCATTAATCCGGCTTTAGGCAAGGCAAATACTAATACGCCGTCGTCATAATTAGCATTTTTAGACTTTCCTTCTTCAGCTATCACTGCAGAAGCTTCAGCCGAAAATTGAAAATTACCTTCTTTAAATTTAGCTAACGCTGCTTCTGTTTCAAAAAAGATGACTTCGATAACGGCTTGTCCACCAGCCTGTAAGCCGACATTCAATTTTTTAAGATTGGAAAATCCTATCGCTGTTCCGTTTTCATAGAGAATACCGTTTCCGCTTGCACCACCAATAATCAGTCCTCCTTTTCCGACATTCGGAAAAATAACATAGCCTGACGCATTATCGAAATATTGCGCAAGTCCCGCATCTTTATTCATTAAGGTGGTTTTGGCTTTTTGTGCATCTGCCATCAATTCTTTATGCTCATCGTTTTGCGCATTTGTACCTATGGCAACAAATAAAAGGCATAATGCCAACACGGTTTTTAAAGTTTTCATATTTTATATTTTAATTGTTATGATTCAAAAGTATCTATTTGACCATTCAAAGAATGACGCAAATACTTTAATGGTTATCTCAAAAACACATTAAATTCATATTCAACGCATTGAAAATCAATATTTAACTTAAAATTAAGATACTAAATATATATTATAATTTATAGGATTATAATTAGATTAAAACAAGAATTCATAAAGTTTCAACCCCAAAAAAGAGCCAAAACCTAAAATCAATGAATATCCAGCCAATAGCCATAGATAATCCCATACAGATAACTTACCAAAAGCTCCCGTTCCCGAATCAGTCAACAATTCTATAAAATCGTACCATGATTTTGACCCTGTTTTTACGATTTTCGCATTTGCTGTGATGGCAATGATGAGGATACAGATTCCTAGGATATAGATTTTAAGAATAAGTTAAAAGTATAAAAAAACGCCGTTGTTTTTTTGAGCAATGGCGTTTAATTGAGGATTCAGAGCGATTAACAACCTTTTTTACTATAGATACAATGCAGTTAATACAATTTTCTATGTTTCAGTCCAGACTCAGTGAAACCTAAAACACAAGTATGTTA
>JBBSLN010000328.1:0-3526 GCA_038255205.1 Flavobacteriales bacterium | reverse complement strand
TTATTCATTATTTTATTTACAGTCTAACAGTTATCTAATGCAAACTGCTGAAGAATTTCTTAACGGCCAAGTATTATTGATTGACAAACCATTGAACTGGACGTCATTTCAGGTGGTCAATAAACTGCGCTGGGAAATCAGACGCGCTTTCAATATCAAAAAAATTAAAGTTGGCCATGCTGGAACACTCGACCCGTTGGCTACAGGTTTATTAGTGATCTGCACAGGGAAAATGACCAAACAGATTGACACCTTTCAAGGGCAAATCAAAGAATATACTGGAACTCTGGTTTTGGGAAGTACCACAGCTTCCTATGATTTGGAAACAGAAATTGATCACACATTTCCGACTGAACAGATTACAGAAACCTTAATTCATAGCACTACATCACAATTCATAGGTGATATCCAACAGTTTCCTCCTGTGTTTTCAGCTTTGAAAAAGGATGGAAAACGACTGTACGAATTTGCTCGTGCTGGTGAAGAGGTTGATATTCCATCAAGAACTGTGAATATTTCTGAATTTGAAATTACAAAAATTGACGGATTGAACGTCCATTTTAGAGTTGTTTGCAGCAAAGGCACTTATATTCGTTCTTTGGCAAATGATTTTGGAAAGGCGCTGGAGTCTGGTGCACACTTATCCGCTCTGCGACGTACTAAAATCGGGAGTTTTGATGTGAATGCTGCTTTGATGCCTGAAAAATTCATGGCGCTTCTTCCTTCGGAATAATTATTGATACTGGCTGTTCGTTAACGTACTTCAAATGAAACCGCTTATTCTATTGCTCTGTTTAGGATTTCCACTATTGGGATTTTCGCAAGAAGACATTAAAACCAATGGAATCTATTACAAAATTTCCTTGGCAGGAACTTTAACCACCAATAAGGATTATACATTAGATCCTGATGATGACCCAGGGACGTTTATAGAAGTAAATGCCTTTTTTATAAATAATTCAATAGGGTATCAATTTGACCAACGAACGAGTATTGACCTCAATATCGAATATGACCGTTACACACGACAAGCCTTAAACTTTTTACCCATTCATTTGGGCTTTAACTATAACATTCTTGATTTTGATGATGTTGTTTTCGTGAGAGGTGGCTATGGAAAACTAGTTAAAGCAGGAAATAGTTTTGAAAAAGGGACGATGTATAAATTTGGAATAGGCTATAAAACCTTTGATGGGAATTTTAGAAATTCTTGGTTGATTGGTTTCGATTTTAACCGAAAACGCTTTGGTCATAAACAAGATGATAAGCTATCAAGTGTTTCAATTTTCATCGAATTTATGCTGTTTTAATCTTTTTTTGTTATTTTAACGTATATATTAGTAACTTATTGACCCTAAAAACGCTAAAGAACCTACTTTGAATCTGTTGGATAAACATAAAGCCTTTATCATTTCTGTTCTCATTACGAGCACACTTATACTGTCATTGTTTATATTTGATATGAAGCGACATGATAAGGAAATCGCGGAAAGTTACTACGAACTTCAGCCTGAAAAAACACCCGAAGAAAAACTACTCGAGCAGTTAGCATTGAACGAACAAACGTCTCAAGAGACGAATAAGGCCTTTAATGAAACGAATGATTTCAAGGAGATGATGAAAAATTTCAAATCTTTGAATACCAATGATTTTGATAAAACCACAAAACAAACGGAAACGGAAGAAACAGAAGTACCGGAAGAAGTCACTGACGTGAAAAATTCCGCGACCACTCAAGAACCGTCCATCAATCAAGATGAGTTATCATCTTATAGTAAAATAAATAAAGTCATCGCGATGCGTTCTGCTGAAAGGCGTAAATCAACCGCATCAAATGGTGATAATTCTTCAAATAACACTGGAGTCAATTCCTCTGTTAACAGAAATAGCAGCGTCAGTTATTCATTGAAAGATAGAAAAGATCAGCATTTGCCACCACCTGTGTATCTATGTGAGGAAAATGGCAAAATCGTAATTAATATTAGCGTCAATTCAAGTGGTGCAGTTGTCGATACGTCCGTCAATAAAGCGGCCTCAACCTCTTCCAATGAATGCTTGGTCGATAGCGCATTGGAATATGCACGAGATGCTCGGTTTAACTCGGCAGCTTCAGCAAATCAAATTGGGACCATTACCTATATTTTTGTTGGGAAAAATTAAATTTCCAATAAATCCAACAAATCTGAAATAGTGTTTTGTCCTTTATCTGCATTATACCAATGTTGTAGTTCTTCCTTGAATTCGGGGGTCAAAAAACCATGCTTGGCTTTATAACTTAACGTTAATTGAGTGGCTTCACTAGGTCGTGGTCCAAACGTATCAAGCACTTCACCGGAATGCGTATCAATCATAATCAATTTTGGAATTGATTTGCTTCCATTGGTCAAAAATGCATTCATCAATGATTCGTTTTTATCTCTATACACTAGTTTCAAATGAATATAAGGAGAAATTTCAGCAATTTTGTTAATGACAGGAATGACATGTGCTGCATCGCCACACCAACTTTCTGTAAGTACCAACCACGTTATATTTCGTTTATAGATAGTAACTTTTGCTTTCACCTCTTCAGACACTTTAACGGTTTTATCCCAACGCCTCATACGTCTATCATTGAGCATTGTATAGTCAATTAAGGCTTCTGTCTTTTCATTTCCAGATGTAGAATTTTTGGCCACAAATTCTTCAACTTCCGCTCTATATTCAGCATAAGTAAGACTGTTTTTTAAGCTTTTGCTTATAATATCTTGCACTCTAATATCTTCAGTTAGTTCCATTTCAATATAATTGTATATCCGCTATTTATTTTTAATCATAAGATTGATAATCTCGTTTGGCAATCCGAATTTTTGTACGCCCCAGCCCTAATGGGAGCAAAAATTCAATGTCAAATAAATAGTTTTAGAATAAGCCCCCCTTTAGGGTCAAGGCAAAAGCTTATTCGGCAATAAATTGAACAATATCAAATAATTATGATTTATTACTGACATTCGATTAATTTATTAATCTGACACAAAATTACCGCATTATGTCTATTATTTGAGTAACACTTGTTACATTAGTAGTGCAAACTCAAATAACTTACAAACATGGAAAAACACAGATGTGGTTGGTGTCTTGGCGACCCAATCTATGAAGCCTATCATGACACAGAATGGGGAGTTCCCGTAAAAGATGATGATACTTTGTTCGAGTTTTTGATTTTGGAAACTTTCCAAGCTGGTTTGAGTTGGATAACGATTTTAAGAAAGCGTGAAAATTTCAGAAAAGCTTTTGATAATTTCGATTATCAAAAGATTGCCAACTACAATCAGAAAAAAATTGATTCACTCATGGAAGATGCTAGAATTATCAGGAACAAACTAAAAATCAATGCGACGGTTATCAACGCCAAAGCCTTTATGGAAGTACAAAACGAGTTTGGTAGTTTCAGCAAATACATTTGGAATTTTACTGATGGAAAACCAGTTAAGAACCAAGTAATCAACTATAAGGACCATCCTGCAACCACGACATTGAGTGATAG
>JBBSLN010000327.1:0-3527 GCA_038255205.1 Flavobacteriales bacterium | reverse complement strand
GATGAAATGGTCGTCAGAAAAACATTCGAAAAAGGCATTCGTATTACCAAAATTGAAGGTTATGATTTGCCTTTTGAAGTCGAAAAAAATGTGGCTGGCGTCTCTGCGTTAGCTTTATATAGCGAAGCCCAACCCGATTGTGGATTTGAAATTGAAATATACAAAAACATCAAACCAGGAAGTGGCATTGGGAGTAGCTCAGCAAGTGCAGCGGGCAGTGTGTTTGCCATAAATGAACTCTTGGGAAGACCGTATAACAAATCACAACTTACTAATTTTGCAATTAAAGGTGAAGCGCTTGCGAGCGGCTGTCAACATGCTGATAATATTGCTCCTGGGATTTTTGGAGGGTTTACATTGGTTAAAAGCCTATCACCTTTAGAAATTTTACAGTTGCCAACTCCTGATGATCTGTATGTTACAATCATCCATCCGCATATTGAAATCAAAACATCAGAGGCGAGAGCGATTTTACCCAAAGAAGTCTCACTAAAGAACGCTATTACTCAATGGGCCAATGTTGGCAGTTTGGTGCATGCACTTCATACCAACGATTATGAATTAATTCGGCGTTCATTGCAAGATGTCATTGTAGAACCTTATAGAAGCCAATTAATTCCATATTTTTCGGAAGTGAAACAGGCTTCGTTAAAAGCTGGTGCATTAGGATGCGGTATTTCTGGATCTGGACCTTCAATTTTTGCGTTGAGTAAAGGTGAAGATATTGCCGGAAAAGTTGAGAATGAAATGAAAAATGTTTATAAAAATTCAACCATTGAGTTTTATACGTTTGTTTCAAAAATTAACGTAGAAGGAATGAAGATTATCTAAAAAAGACGGATGACCGATGTCGGATGACCATTTTAAATAATAAGGAATATGAATAATTTTAAATTTGAAAAACTGATTATTTGGCAAAAAGCTAAGGACTTTGGAGATAATATTGATATACTTTCGGATAGATTCCCAGACAAAGAGAAGTTCAACCTCTCTTCGCAAATAAGGCGTGCTGCAGATTCAATTGCTTTAAATATATCAGAAGGCTCAATCGGCCAAAGTAATCCTGAACAAAAGAAATTTGTAGGTTATTCTATTCGTTCTTTAGCAGAGGTTGTCACATGCTTGTTTAAAGGAAAACGAAGAAATTATATTAACGAAACCGAGTTTGATTCTTTTTATAATTTAGCTTATGAATTAATGAATATGATGATAGCATTTAAAAATATAAACAACTAAAATAGAGGTCGTCTTTAACGGAATTGTCTCAATTGGTCATCCGTCATCGATCATCCGTCAAAAAAACATGAACTATTACTCTCTAAACAAAGAAGCGCCTAACACAACCTTCAAAGATGCAGTTGTTAAAGGTTTAGCACCTGATAAGGGGTTGTATTTTCCTGAATCAATTGAACCTTTGCCAAAATCTTTTTTTGACGACATTGATAATTTGTCTTATGAGGAAATTGCATTTGAAGTCATCAAACAATTTGTATCGCCCGATATTCCAGAAGCTATTTTAAAAACGATTATTGAAGAAACATTGTCGTTCGATTTCCCAATAATTGAAATCAATAAGGATATATCAACCCTCGAATTATTTCATGGACCGACGATGGCGTTTAAGGATGTTGGTGCTCGATTTATGGCCAGATGTCTTGGACATTTCAACAAAGAAAATACCAACGAATTAACTGTTTTGGTTGCGACTTCTGGAGATACTGGAGGCGCAGTTGCTAGCGGATTTTTAGGAGTGAAAGGTGTCAATGTAGTTATTTTGTACCCGAGTGGTAAAGTGAGCGATGTACAGGAAAAGCAATTGACTACCCATAAAAAAAACATTACCGCACTTGAAGTGGATGGCGTTTTTGATGATTGCCAGGATATGGTCAAACGCGCTTTTTTAGATATAGATTTAACGTCTAAAATGCAATTGACCTCTGCCAATTCCATAAATGTCGCACGGTGGCTGCCACAGATGTTCTATTTCTTTTTTGCTTATAAACAATTGCATACAACATATAAAAAAATAGCGTTTTCAGTACCAAGTGGAAATTTTGGAAACATCTGTGCTGGTATGATGGCTAAACAATTGGGTTTACCTATTCATCATTTTATAGCTTCCAATAATGAGAATAATGTCGTGACCGAATATTTGACCTCAAAATTATATCAACCAAAACCGTCAATCCAAACCATTAGCAATGCAATGGATGTTGGGAATCCAAGCAACTTCATTCGAATTCAGGAAATTTATAAAAACGATTTTGATGCCTTAAAAAGTAATTTATCGTCTTACAGTTTTTCAGATGATGAAACTCGTGAAGCTCTAAAGGAATTGTATAATGATTTCAACTACATTGCTGATCCTCATGGCGCTGTTGGTTATTTGGGTTGTAAAGCATATCAAGAGTCCAATCCTGATGCGCATTGTGTCTTTTTGGAAACGGCACATCCAACGAAATTTTTGGATGTTGTTGAGGATACCATACGGGAAAATATTGAATTGCCGCCTCAAATTGAAGCCGTTATGGATAAAAAGAAACGGTCTATTGAAATTTCCACTTATGAGGAGTTAAAAGACTTTTTATTAAGTCGTATTTAGTTTATGACCACAATTGTTCGTGCCACCGTCAAAGATGCCACATTGCTCGTTCGCATTGGAAAAACTTCGTTTATAGAATCCCATGGCATGAGTGCTCCAAAAGAAGATATTGATGCTTTTGTGGAGTTCAAATTTAATAAATCTGCTTTTTTAGAAGAATTACAAGACTACAGCAATCATTTTCACATTATTTACCATAATCAAACACCTATAGGTTATTCCAAGATAATTTTTGATTATCCATATGAAAAAATTCCTTTTAAAAATGTCACTAAATTGGAACGTCTTTACTTGCTGAAGGAGTTTCATCATTTAAGACTCGGTCTGGAACTTTTCAATTTTAATGTACAAGAATCCCTGAAACACCATCAAGCTGGTATGTGGTTAACAGTTTGGACCGAAAATGTAAGAGCAATCAATTTTTATGATAAAGTTGGATTCAAGATTATTGGAAACAAAGATTTTAAAATTTCAGAAACACATTACAATCCTAACCATCAGATGCTTTTGACTTATTAAAAAACTAAAAGTTATGACTTATGTAGATTGGATTGGTTCCATAGGCGTTTTTCAGATACTTCTTGCCTATTTCCTAAATGTTATAGGGAAAATTTCAACCAAGGAATTATCATTTATACTACTTAATTTCATTGGTGCAACAATGGCGTGTTTGGCTTCCGTTCTATTGAACTATTGGCCTTTTATCGTTTTAGAAGGTCTTTGGGCCTTGGTATCCCTCTTTTCATTATTGACATTTCATAAAAAAAGGAGCACATAAATTGTACTCCCTTTAATCTCTTATTTAATGTTATTATGCTAGCTGCATATCTTTTTCATTTAAAGCTTCAGAAATAAGCGACTCTCCTTTTAAAATCTCAAATGTTGCTTTATTTGCAATATCATCGTTTAAGGTTCTAACTAAAGT
>JBBSLN010000326.1:0-3530 GCA_038255205.1 Flavobacteriales bacterium | reverse complement strand
TTGGTTCTGTCTTGGTCCACAACGGCAAAATTGTAGGACGAGGTCACAACAGAAGAGTCCAGAAAGGTAGTGCTATTTTACACGGTGAAATGGATGCGCTTGAAAATTCAGGTCGACAACCTGCGAGTTTTTACCGTGAATGCGAACTCTATACAACACTGTCGCCTTGTTCTATGTGTACTGGAGCAATACTATTATATGGTATTCCAAAGGTGATAATTGGCGAAAATAAAACGTTTTTGGGAGAAGAAGAGTTGCTCAAATCAAAAGGCGTGGAGGTTGTTGTGATGAATGATGAAACTTGTATGACAATGATGAAAGACTTTATAAAAGCGCAACCGCAACTCTGGAATGAGGATATTGGCGAATAATTAAAATCTATAGATTTTTTTGGGTGTTACACAATAATCCAAAGCCACATCGCTATCAAAAACGCCTTCAATTTTTTCTTCAGCTTCAAAAAATGACAGACCAATTTTAAGCGTGTCCGGTTTACATTGGCTTAAAAATGAATCATAAAATCCTTTGCCATAACCTATTCTGTGGCCCTTTTTATCAAAGGTTAAGAGTGGAACAAACACAACTTCTATTTTATCCGTAGCAATAACTATCCCATCAATTGGTTCAGGTATATGATACTTGTTTTTTTTAATGGTGGTACTATCAGTCAATAAATAATGGGTCATTTCAATAGTCGTAAAATCTGTTTTTGAAATGACAATGTTTTTATCTTTTCCTGATAGAATATTGAGAATGTATTCTGTATTTATTTCCTTGTGTTCTGTGATGCTCAAAAACAAATGATAGAAGGTATGGTTCCAAATCGGCAACTTAAGTAATTTGTTGGCCAATGCAAGACTTTGAGCGTCGATGTCTTCATCGGACAGTTCGGCACGGTAGTTTTTGTATCGGAGTCTGAATTCAGATTTGGTCATATTCAAAACTTAAAAAGTTGGGGCATCTTATTTTGGTAAAATTCGAGAATTTTTAAATTACGAAACACTGAACGCTATAAAATATAGAACATCAATCCTATTTTGACGCTCGTCAAATCAATCGCTTGGCCATCAATTTTTGCAGATTTATCAAAGAGCGTATTTAATCCATAACAAATATGCGCATTCCAGGTAGAATAACCAACGCTTAAAGTTAGTCCATAACGTAACCTATTGATATCTGCAATATTTGAGTTATTTAGCTTGCCGATGCTTCCTTCAAACTTTGAAGAATTATAAAACACGTAGCCAACTTTTAAACCTGTATAAATGCGCCAAAATTTATATTCCTTGGCAGTTGATGTTCTCCATCGCAACTCTAATGGCAGTTCTACTAAATAGGTTGTAAACTTGTTTTTACTGAATGAAATACTGTCTTCATTAATAATCGAATAATTGAACTCACCATTCGGTTGTTCAGCAATCAACATGTTTTGATTATAGGAGTTTGATGACAGACCAAGCCCGACTCCAACTGCCCAGTTTCGACGTTCATTAATAGGCATATCTCTTATAAAACCCAAATGAAAACCGGCAGAAAAGCCTTGCTGTGACAATCCACTAGGTGTATTTGACAATAAATTATAGGTGAGCGAAAAATAGAATTGGTCTTCCCTATAGTTCTCATCAACAACTTTAATTGAATCGTTTTTCGTGATGATCGAATCAAGTTTAGCTTGCGAAAAGCAGTCAAGAGAAACAGAGATTAATACGAAAAAGAGAAAGGCTTGCTTCATGCTACAAATATAATCGATAAAACCAAAAAAACCTCTCCACCCCGAAGTTTCGAGACTGAGAAGTGCTTCTTTAAATATTATTATATTTCCTTTCCATCGTTATCATTTCTAGGATTCAAGAGAGTGGTAAGCATCTTTACACTGTATTTCAACAGATAATATCAAAGTTTGGAAATAGGATGAGAGTTATTTTATTTCGTGACATTATTTTCAGTATTTTTAAATGTAATTTACTCACCAAACTAACCGCTACATATGAAATACTTCGTCTACATTTTCACTTTTACATGTATCAATTATACCGCTTTCTCACAAATTAAGTATGAAAAGGGCTACTACATAAATAACAGCGCTGATAAGATGGAGGGTTATATAAAAAATATTGATTGGCTCAATAATCCTACTAATTTTTTGTTCAAATCCTCGGAGAACTCAATATCACAAAATTTGGATATAGCGTCAGTAAAGGAATTTGGTGTTTATAATCGCTTAAAATATGTCAGGGAAAAAGTACAGATTGACAGATCGAGTGAAAGTCATTTTTTAATGAGTAGCGAAAAAAATCCAATTTTTAAGGATGAGGTCTTATTTTTGAAAGTAATGTTGGAAGGCAATGCCACACTTTATTCATACACGGATGGTAATTTGCATCGTTTTTTCTTTAAAACAACTGACTCTCAAATTGACCAATTGGTCTACAAAACCTATAAAATTCGTAAGACTTTAATTAGTAAAAATAATTATTACAAACAACAATTATTAACCAACCTTCCGTGCGAAAAAATCACGACTACCCTTGTTGAAAAAGTAGATTATAATAAAAATGATTTGGTAGAAATTTTTACCGATTATAATAACTGTGGAGCATCGAAAAACGTATCAATTGATTCAAAAGAGAATCGAGACTTATTTAACATTAGCATAAGGCCAGGGGCAAGACTATCGACTTTGCAGTTTGTGAATTCAACAGCTGGGATTTTGGTAAAGGATTTTGATAAAGAGATAAGGTTCAGTTTGGGCGTAGAAAGCGAATTTATATTTCCATTTAATAAAAACAAAATTTCAGCATTGATAGAGCCAACCTATCAATATTTTACTTCCGAAACTATTTCAAACAACCAAAAGGCTTCTGTTGACTATAAATCCTTGGAGTTGGCGGCAGGAGTCAGGTATTACATTTTTTTGAGCGAACAATCAAAAATATTTGCAAACTTCCAGTTTATTTTCGATTTCACAGGAAATTCTAAAATTCTTTTGGCCGATAGACCCGATCTGGAAATAGAATCCAAAAATAATCTCATATTCGGAATTGGGTACAAATGGCGAGATAGATTAAGTTTAGAATTAAGAACATATACTAAAAGAGAAATACTTTCCAGATACCAAGCCTGGCGATCAGGTTATGACTCAAACGCTCTGATTTTGGGCTACACACTCTTTTAATTTTTAGAATAAAACAAGCTCAACTTAAAGCTCGTTTGCAACGAGTGGCCTTGAGGAATGGAAACAACAATCTACATGATTGTTTAAAAAAATTGTTCCTAAGAGAGAATTAAATTGAACAAAATATTTGAATGGCACTCTTTTTAGATTAAACCTAATTGTAGAGTAACAAATCATGATTGAACACAAAAAAACCCTTTCCAATTTAATGAAAAGGGTTTCAATTGATATTATTTGATTTCATTACCATCTTTATCACAAAAATGGTATTCAAGATAAGTGTAAGCATCTCTGGGTTGTATTTTGACCCATTTTTTGTGTTCCAAAAACCATTTGGGAAAGTTCCGAAGGAATC
>JBBSLN010000325.1:0-3535 GCA_038255205.1 Flavobacteriales bacterium | reverse complement strand
TTATTTTTAAGGAAGCAGTAAACAACGCCGTAAAATATTCAGAAACCAAAAAATTGGAGATAAAGATAAAACAGCAGGATATTCAATTGGAAATGGAAATCAAGGATTTTGGAAAAGGTTTTCACGAGAAAACCGTCCTTAAGGGCAATGGTCTGGACAATATGAAAAACCGCGCAACGGAATTGAACGGAAATTTAAAGTTTGATTCCACCCCAGAAATGGGAACCACTGTTCAACTTAGCTTTCCAATATAGACCTGAGATGTTAGAATTGAGACGTGAGAATTATAAAGCAATCTAAAATCTAACGTCTAAAATCTGAAATCTATTCCATCCCCCATTTTAGGTATTGATACTAATTTTCTTGTGTTGTAATATTGGCATTATGGACAAAAAACAGACCGTAGTCATTTTTGAGGACAACAGGCATCTTCGGGAAAGCCTGGAATTTCTGTTGAATCTTTCAGAAGACTATAAATGTGTGGGTGCTTATCCCAATTGCAACCAACTTGCGGAAAATTTGAAAGGAAAAGATTGTCAGCTTTGTTTGATGGATATTGAGATGCCAGGTATGAGCGGCATTGAAGCCACTAAAATTATCAAACATCTTTTTCCACATATCAATGTTTTGATACAAACTGTATTTTCTGATGATGATTCAATATTTCAGGCTATTTGCGCGGGTGCTTCGGGCTATATTTTAAAAACCACTTCACCAGAGGAATATATTGAAGCCTTGAAAGATGTGCAGAGCGGTGGCGCGCCTATGACGCCAAGCATTGCACGGCGCGTGCTTCAACTTTTTAAGGTCAGTGTGCAAATTCCCACCAACGAAGAATACAATCTTACCGAAAAAGAAAAACTTGTCCTGCAACAGTTAACGGAAGGAAAAAGCTACAAAATGATTGCGAGTGAATTATCGATTTCGACAGAAACCGTAAAAACCCATATTAAAAATATCTATGCAAAATTGCATGTACACTCCAGTACTGAAGCTGTAGCGAAGGCTCTTCAAGAACGGATTATTTAGGGATACAGAACTATTTTATTTAAACAAACAATCGGAGATTTTTATTTCCCAAATATGGATAATTCTTTTGAAAATTATAAAAAGTAAAGTCTAGTGAGAATAAGTTCAGTATATAAAGGTAATGCCAGAAAAAAACCTTCGTTCTTTTGGGTGATTTCCATTGTGGGGCTTGCCGCTGTATTAATAGGATTTTCAACGACATTTTTAATACCAATGAAAAACGGCACTTTTTCTGCTCCGTGGCAAGTTCACCTTCATGGCATGTTTGCTTTTGCTTGGATATTTCTTTTTGTAATCCAAACCAGCCTCATTCATTTTCAAAAGTATCGTATTCATCAAGTGTTAGGAATTCTAGGAATTCTCGTGGCCTTTGGAACTGCTATAACAATGGTTCCTGTTGGACTCTATGCAGTGCATAAGGAATTAAATCAGGGATTCAATCCAACGGCCGTCTCTGGCTTATTGGGCATTATAAGTTCAGGAATAATGTTTTTGGCGTTTGTTTTGGCTGGTATCTGGAACAGGAAAAAACCACAAGTCCACAAAAGATTTATGTTGCTAGCAACTATTGTTGTTTTATGGCCCGCTTGGTTTCGATTTAGGCATTTTTTCCCCAATGTCCCAAATCCTGAAATTTGGTTTGCATTGGTCCTAGCCGATAGTTTGATTATTATTTCCTGGATTTGGGATAAGTATAAAAATGGTAGAATACATCCCGTGCTTTTGTATTATGGATCATTTGTTATTTTGGAACAAACCTTCGAGGTTTTAGCATTTGATAGTAAACCTTGGAGGAATGCTGCTTTATGGGTTTATGATATTTTAGTTTAAGAGTGTTATGTATAGAATAGTTTAAAAATGTTTAATCCAGTCTAAAAAAATCACAGTTATGAAACAATTACTTTTTATCGGATTATTATTCGGATTCATATCATATGCTCAGAATGACGAGCTGGATGCTGAATCTAAAAATGAAATCCAGACTATAATGGCCATTTTGGCTCACCCAGATGATGAAAGTGCCATAGGGCATATACTTGCTAAATATGCATCTGAAGGCAAAAAGGTGTTTCTTGTAATTGCTACTGATGGAAGATATGGTGTTGAGGAACATGCAGGCATCCCGCCTGGCGACACCCTGGCAATGATTAGAATGAAAGAGTCCATCTGTGCTTGTGAGATTCTTGGTATTGAGAAACCTATTTTTTTAGGCGCTCATGACGTATTTGGCGCCATGAATGGAATGGGAGAATATTTTAAACAAACAGTTGAAGTTAAGCAAAAACTGACAAGAACAATTACCGAAATAAACCCTGATGCAATTATAACTTTCGGACCCGATGGCGACACAGGCCATATGGATCACAAAGGAATTAGTGATTTAGTGACCGAAGTACTATTAATGAATAAAGGTTTTTATGAGAAATACCCACTATATTATTTGGCATGGCCAAAAGAGAAGGAAGTCAGTATTCCACAAGGAAGTCTAACTAACTTGAATTATGTAGACAAGAGTTATAGAAATATTCATATTAAATACACAGAAGA
Organism: Flavobacteriales bacterium; assembly: GCA_038255205.1. Lineage (GTDB taxonomy): Bacteria > Bacteroidota > Bacteroidia > Flavobacteriales > Flavobacteriaceae > JBPOFM01. Next base: position 958 of record JBBSLN010000325.1, on the reverse strand, counting down.
AGATCGTAATAAAGCCTTAAAATCATTGGAATGTTATAAAAGCCAACTGACTAACGCAGATGTTGAGAAGTGGGTAGAAGCAGAATTAAAAGACACAACTTTTACAACGTATTTTAGACAGTTTGTTACAAACACAAAAGTAAAAACACATTTTTAGCTGAATAATTTCATAAAGTGAAAAAAATCAAACATTCAAACTATGATTATCATCTACATTATTATTGTTAGTATTTCCAGTTTTCCGCTCTTTATCACTATCAAACGGATACTAAAATACAAGACGGTTGCCCAATCTGGCATTACGGTCAAAGCGCAGATAATTGAAAAAGAATTGAGACCATTTTTCAGGGGAAGACAAATTGTTAAACTACAACTTCAATATAAACATCCAGAATTTGCAGAACCCATCACGAGTGAAGCAACCACCGCCAATAACAACTTTAATGTTGGAGATTTTGTGGAGATTTCCTTTATAAAAAACAAACCTAAAATATTTATTATAGGCGACGAAAAAGGGTACTACCCAATGTTGGGTTTTGCCATTGTTATGTTTTTGTTTTCTTGTTTCGCGGTATATATGATTAGAGGTATGGTAATAAATGGATATTAATTTAAAAATAAATAATATGAAAAATGTTTTATTAACGGGCTTATTTTTTCTCTTTTTTGCACCCATTCAATATGCTCAAGAACAAAAGGGAGGAGAAATCATTACGCAACAATTTTTGGCTCCATCAATCCAAAACAACAAAGGCGGTGAAGACGCAATGCGCAATATTTCCGTCTATCTTCCACCAAGTTACAACTCTAGCCAAGATAGCTACCCGACAATCTACTTTCTTCACGGATTTGCAGTGGACGATTTACAAATGTTTCAATGGATGGATTTAAAACTATTAATGGATAAAGCCATAGAAACCAAGAAAATTAGGCCAGTGATACTCGTGCTTCCAAATAG
>JBBSLN010000324.1:0-3541 GCA_038255205.1 Flavobacteriales bacterium | reverse complement strand
GCGTTTTATCAATGTGTTTCGCCAGAATCCACCCGATTTTGACCTCGATTTTTCATGGAGAGATAGAGATGATATTACCGATTTCATCTTCAAGACCTTTAAGAATACGGCTTTGATTACGGTGTACAATACGTTTAAGTTCAGAGCGTCTATTCGCGAGTTGGGAAAAGTCTTCGGTTTGCCAAAAGCCGAAATGGACATGCTCACGCGAAGGAAATATCAAATTCCGCAACTCGATAAACTCTCGCAATTGGTCATTAAATACAGCACTTACATTCAGGGATTTCCAAATTATTTGGGCATTCATGCTGGAGGCATTCTTATTTCAGAAAAACCAATCCACTATTATGGAGCGACGTTTATGCCACCAAAAGGCTATGCGACCACACAGTTTGATATGGTTGTGGCGGAAGATATCGGCTTGTATAAATTTGATATTTTGAGCCAACGCGGACTCGGGAAAATCAAGGAAGCTGTGGAGATTGTCGCTTATAACCATCCTGAAAAACCACCAATTGACATTCATGATATCAAAGGTTTTAAAAAAGATGAACGTATCAAGAATTTGTTGAGGAACGCCAAAGCCATTGGTTGTTTTTATGTGGAATCGCCCGCAATGCGTATGCTAATGAAGAAACTTCAGGTTGATACGTATTTGGGCTTGGTGGCCGCAAGTTCCGTGATTCGTCCTGGAGTTGCCAAAAGTGGGATGATGCGCGAATATATTTTGCGCTATCGCTATCCCGAACGTCGCAAAGAGGCGCATCCTGTGTTGTTGCAGATTATGCCAGAAACTTTTGGTGTCATGGTGTATCAGGAAGATGTCATTAAGGTGGCACATTATTTTGCAGGCCTTGATTTGGGCGAAGCCGATATGTTGCGTCGTGGGATGTCCGGAAAATTCCGTTCACGCGAAGAGTTCATGAAAGTGAAACAACTGTTTTTTGACAATTGCAAAAAAGCAGGGAAACCAGATGATTTGGTCGCAGAAGTTTGGCGACAGACCGAAAGTTTTGCAGGCTACGCCTTTGCAAAAGGACATTCAGCGTCCTATGCGGTGGAAAGTTATCAGAGTTTGTTCTTGAAAGCCTATTTTCCTTTGGAATATATGGTGGCGACCATCAATAATTTTGGCGGATTTTACAGTACTGAACTCTATGTCCACGAAGCGCGAATGCATGGCGGAATCATAGCAGCACCTTGCATCAATCACAGTTTTTCGCAGGCGGTCATCCATGGGAAAACGATTTATTTGGGATTCATGTTTTTGCAATCTTTTGAATCGAAAACTATCAAAAAAATCGTGAATGAACGAAATGAAAATGGAGTGTATGAGAGTTTGGATGATTTTATTGAACGTGTGCCCATTTCCATCGAGCAGATATCGATTTTGATTAAGATTAATGCCTTCCGATTTACGGGAAACAATAAACGCGAATTGCTTTGGGAAGCCCATTTGAAAATCAGCAAACATGTGGTTCAGGAACCTGCTGTGACATTATTCAAAACGGAGCGGATTCACTATAAAACACCCGAATTGCCAAGTACAGCTTTGGAAAATGCCTTTGACGAAATTGAGTTGCTCGGTTTTCCACTCTGCAATCCGTTTCATCTGTTGGAAAAACAATCTGTGAATCCCATGAGAGCCAAACATTTGGAAATTTTGGAAGGAAAGGAAATCTCGATTGAAGGTTATCTCATCACAACCAAAGACACCAAAACGTCCAATGGAAAAATCATGCACTTTGGCAATTTCCTCGATAGGGATGGCGATTTTGTGGACACGGTTCATTTTCCGCCTGTGGCAGCGCGATTCCCTTTTCGCGGAAAAGGCATTTACAGCGTTACTGGTAAAGTGATGATTGAGTTTGATTGTGTAACGATTGAAGTGATTAGCATGGAACATTTGGCGATTATTGAAGACCCGAGGTATAGTACAAAACAAGCCCATCGCCTAAATCCCCTTCCCAACCCCGAAGTGTCGGGAGAAGGGGACTTTGATGGAGGAATTGTGCCGAAAGTAAAGTTGAAATCAAAATTAAAATCCAAAATTTTGTCTATTCGGACGTCTGTTTGAAGATTGTTAAGCTATCAAAAACCTTAAATTAAAAGGTTATATATTTTAAGCTGGACAGCCCCAGAGGGGCTAAATATTGGTAGAATAATTCAACAAGCAAACACCCAAAGTCCCGTAGGGACGACATCTAATTTTTTATCGAACATCAATGAAAAACAATATAAACCCAATCATTTATAAGTTAGACCAAAATAAGTCTTATATCTTAAGTCCATCAGCGAAGCGGTCTTATGTCTTTTTCAAATTATGCAATTTTTTATATAACATTAAAAAAATTTAATATGAAATCCATTATTTGTCAGTTAAACCAAAACAAGTCTTACGTCTTAAGTCTATCAGCGAAGCGGTCTTATGTCTCTTTAAAATGACCTACAATCGCTCCATAGTACACATGGATTTGGATACCTTTTTCGTGTCCTGCGAACGCCTGCTCGACAGTCGCTTGAATGGAAAACCGATTCTTATCGGTGGCACAACCGATAGAGGCGTGGTGGCATCGTGCAGTTATGAGGCACGAAAATTTGGGATTCATTCCGCAATGCCTATGCGTATGGCAAAACAGCTATGCCCTGAAGCGATTGTTTTGCGTGGCAATTCAGGAACTTACACAAAGTATTCTGAAGATGTTACGAATGTCATCAAGGACACCGTGCCACTATATGAAAAATCGTCTATTGATGAGTTTTATATTGATTTGACTGGAATGGACAAGTTTTTTGGCTGTCATAAGTTGGCTTCGGAATTACGCCAACGTATTATCCGAGAAACTGGCTTGCCCATTTCTTTTGGGTTGTCGGTCAATAAAACGGTTTCCAAAATTGCCACAGGAGAAGCAAAACCAAGTAATGAAATGAGAATATTGACAGGGACCGAAAAGCTATTTTTGGCGCCATTATCCGTCAAAAAAATCCCGATGGTTGGGAGTGTGACGTATAAATCTTTGTGCGATTTGGGCATCAAGCAAATTAGGACTGTTCAGGAAATGCCGATGGAATTGATGTACAAAGTGCTTGGAAAAAATGGCTTGACCATTTGGAGCAAAGCCAATGGGATTGATAATTCTCCAGTTGTACAGTACCATGAGCGCAAATCGATTTCCACTGAACGAACTTTTGATAAAGACACCACTGATGTTGCCAAATTGAAAGGAATGGTCATCGCCATGGCTGAAAATCTGGCGTATCAACTCCGTCGTGGTAATAAGTTAACAGCGTGCGTGATGTTTAAAATCCGGTATTCCGATTTTCAGACGTACACGCAACAAGTTCGAATCCCGTATAGTGCGATGGACCATAGCATTATTCCAATCGTTTTGGATTTATTTGAAAAACTCTACAATCGACGACTATTGGTACGGTTGATTGGTGTGAAATTCAGTCATCTCGTAGAAGGTGGGCATCAGGTGAATCTGTTTGAGGATGATACCAAGTTTCTTAATTTAAGCGACGCCATGGACAGAATGCG
>JBBSLN010000323.1:0-3543 GCA_038255205.1 Flavobacteriales bacterium | reverse complement strand
GGATTTCCATTCTTCAACCTTTCCTTTGATGGTTTCAACATCCGCTTCTGGTTTGCCGCTCAATTTTAAATCCTTTAAAGAATCCAGAAGCTTGGCTTTTTTATCAAAAGCATCAAATTGCTCTTGGTTTTCAGCTTTACGCTCCGCATGAACCTGATCGAAATAATGATTGCAGGCCGCTTTGAATCGGTTCCAAATTTTGTCACTGTCTTTTCTAGGTACGTGGCCAATGGACTTCCAATCCGCCTGAATTTTTTTCATCAATGGCGTTACGGTTTCAAAATCCTTACTGTCCTTATTGTCTTCCGCAACTTGGATTAAATCCAATTTCTTCTGAAGGTTATCATATTGGTCTTTTTTTAGACTCTTATAAAAACCGTTCTTTTTACGATTAAAAGCTCTTACAACTGCCTTGAATTTTGCCCAAGTAGGCTCGTTCACTTTTTGTGGCACTTTTCCAGCATTGAAAAATTCCTGTCGTAAGGCGTCAATTTTCTTTATTTTTTTCTGCCAAGCCTGATGCGTGTTGGCTTCGTCTCTAACAATTTCGTCAATTTTAGTAATTATACCTTCTTTCTTCACCAAATTCTGTTCATGGACTTGATCTATATTGGCAAAATAAGCTTGTCGATTGTCATGAATGGCTTTTGTGGCGTTACTGAAACGCTCCCAAATTACTTCACGTTGTTCACGGTCCACAGGCCCCAAATCTTCTTTCCACATTTTGTGGAGCTCTTGTAGTTCCCTAAAAGCACGATTGGTGTTGTCATCTTGTGCCAACTCTTCAGCTCGTACAATGATTTTTAATTTTTGCTCAAGATTATGTTTGAAATCCATATCGCGTAAATCGCGATTGAGGTGCAAAAAGTCGTAGAAAATTTCTACATGATGATGATAGGTATTCCAAGCGTTATTGTATTTGTCCCTTGGAATTGGTCCAGCAGTTCGCCATTGTTCCTGTAATTCCTTAAAGTGCTTGTAAGTGGTGTTGATATTCTCTTCGACATTGATCAAGCCCTTGATTTCTTCAATGATTCGCAATCTGTTTTCAAGATTGGATTTTAGGTTGGTCTCTAAAGTTTTATAATAAGCATTTAAGTTCTTTCGGTACTCATTATATATAGAGTTGAATCGTTTTTTAACTGGGCTAGAAAAGTAAAAATCTATTTCACTACCGCCTTCAGCTAAAAAGTCTTCCTTTTTTTCTTCAAGGATTTCGGAGAATTTAGCGTTGAACTCCGATTTAATATCATCGACATGTGATTTGATGGTCTGAACTTTTTTGTTTTTTAGAAGCGTTTCAAATTCGTCAGCCAATTGGTCCATGGACATGGAATGATAATCTTTATCTTCTAAAGCGTGTCTGTCAACATTATCAGCATCTTCTGCATCTTCCGCATTTGAGTCCTCTATTTCTTCTACGTGATCTTTAGGTTTTTTTGGGCTTGCCAATACTGGCGTTTCAGGTGCTTCATCGTCCAAATCGTCGCTATCGTCGGGGACTTCTTCTTCTTCTTCTTCTGGTTCTTTTTCTTCGTTTGAATCTTCGGTGGTCTCATCAGCAGCACCTTTAGTTTCGGAGGAAATCTCTTTAGACTCTTTGGTGTCGTCTTTAGTTTCGGAAGAAACCTCTTTCTTCGCTTCAGAAACCTCTTCTTCGGTGTTTGAAGATGATTCTATTTCGCTAGAACTTAACTCTGTTTCATTTGATGGAGATTCAGTTTGTAGACTCTCTAATGTTTCCACTTTCGGAGTAGATTCTTCGTTTTCTGCTGCTTTCGCCTTCGGTTCAGGAGTTTCTAAAGATTCAGATTTCTGTGCATCTACCGGTTCTGCTTTCTGTTCAGTAGAAGCGTCTATTTCTTGATCAGTTTTTAGAGTCGTTGACTTTTCTTCTGACACGTCTACTTCCTGTTTTCCATCTGCATTCTGCAGGTTATCATTCTCTGACATTGTTACAATGTTTTGGTTCAAATTTTCAATAAAGGTTAAAGATACTAACAACTCGCTAGATTACAAAGTAAAAAATGGTTTAGGAAAATTTAGGCCATAGACCAAATATCCCAAGCTTTTTCTGCTTGAAGTTCCAGCATTCTAAAACCATTGACGGTTGTAGCGCCTTGTATTTCACCACAGATTAGAAATTTGGTTTGTATGGGATTGTAGATAAGATCGAAAAGAAGGTGATTGCGTGTAATACCATCATAAGGAATGTCAGCGCACTCGTTAACATTTGGATGTGTCCCAATAGGCGTGCAATTGACAATAATTTTGTAGGATTCAATAATACTATCTGAAAGGTCGCTATAAATGAATTTGGCATTTTCATTATACTGTCTCGAGACGAAGTCAAATGGAATTCCCAAATTTTTTAGAGCATAAGCGACAGCCTTTGAAGCACCACCTGTACCCAATATCAAAGCGCTTTGATGATGTGGTTTAAGAAAGGGTTGGATGGCATTCTGAAAACCATAATAATCTGTATTGTAACCTTTTAGATTGCCTGAAGTTTCAATTTTAATGGTATTCACGGCGCCTATTTCTTTGGAAACAACATCTAATTCGTCCAGATATGGAATGACACTTTCCTTGTATGGAATAGTCACATTCAAACCTAATAATTCTGGATTTTTTTTTAGGATTGAAGGGAATTCTGAAATGTCTTCGATATCAAAGTTTTCATAGGAATAGTCGAGCTCTTCATTTTCAAATTTGGCCGAAAAATGGCTCTTTGAAAATGAATATGAAATGTTTTTCCCTATCAGGCCAAAATTAGGCAGTTAATTTTCGAGTTTTTTGTCCATACCACTCAAGTGCTAATACAATGAGTATTCCTACTGCAATATACACAATTGCCAGATAGGTTTCACCATTCAGTTGCGGAATGTAGCGTTCGTAATTTGAGATTATTCTAGAACCCTTGGAATCATATAAAAAATCACCTTGTCCCGATAGTTTATAAATGGTATGCTTCCAAGGCCAGACAACGCCCAAACTTCCAACAATAAAGCCAATGATTGTCGAGATGGTGACAGATTTATGATGTTTTAAGATGTAGGTCAAAATATGAGAAAACGTTACCAGCCCAGTCACGGATCCCAAGGTAAATACAACCAAAACTTTGAGCAGCCTAATGCGAGCGGCATTATGTATAAAATCAAAATTGCCAACGATGATTTCATAAAAAGTATCAGAAAGCGCATTCACGGAATCAACAAGCAGTAGTACATAATTTCCGAGTAAAATAAGAATGAAAGAACCAGAAAAACCAGGCAAAGTCATTCCAGAAACACTTATCATACCGCAGAAGAATACGAACCACAGGTTGTCGTTTTCTCGTGCTGGGTCCAAAAAGCTGATACCGACACCAATGATAATTCCAATGGCCAGGGAAACTATGGTTTTGTAATTCCAAACTTTAAAGTCTCTGTTGATGTAATAGATAGAACCGATGATCATCCCAAAAAACAGACTCCATACATAGAGCTCATAATGCTTCAAGAAGTAATCGAGTATTTTTGAAACACTGAAATAACTCACGAT
>JBBSLN010000322.1:0-3552 GCA_038255205.1 Flavobacteriales bacterium | reverse complement strand
TATTGAAGTAGCATAATCAAAATCAGAACCTCCATAGTTTTTGCTCCAAAGCAAGTCTCCGGAATCGTTAATTTTTATCAACCAAAAATCGGAACTTCCTAAATTTGATGTAATGTCTCCATCAGTGCTAAAAGAATTTCCGGTAATAATGTAGTTATTGTCACTTGTTTTAACAATTCTTACAGGATGAAAACGTTATTAACAAAATAACTATAACTTCTATTTTTAATATCATTTTTCCTTTTTAAAACTTACCTCTAGGTCCCACTTTTTCTAATGATAAACAGGCCTCCTTCTATATCGCTAATGATAAGATTACCACTTTCAAAAAACGGATATACATTCCATGCCCCATGAAAACTGGTGCTGCTGTCAGGAGGATACGAATCAAAGAACCCCACTTCCGTCATAATGCCACCATCTAGGCCGCTCACATCAATAATTCTTACACCTGCTGTGTAGCTAGATTGGAAAAATAGGTTACCGTTAACATAACCATTGTGGTCAATGGCTTTAGTTGGTCCAAAGTATTCGATATGGAATGCCGGATTATCCAAATCCGTAAAATCAAAAACCAAGGTTCGTGTGTTGTTGCCAAAATTCAGCTCGTCAACTTCATCACCTACTATGAAATATTTCAAGCCTTCGGTAAACCATCCCTGATGTGTGTATCCGATATTATTGTATCCTATTCCAGAAATATGTACAGGATTAGACTTGTCAGTGACATCTAGGATAACCACTTCATTCTCATGGCTTCCAATGAAAATTTCGCGTCCCGCATAATCCAGGTCCGGACCGTTATAAGATACCACCTGGGCATCATGGGAATAGGAATTGGCAAATCCTCCAGCCGCCATAGGACTTGTTGGATTTTGAATATTCACAAAATGAGGCCCGCCGTTATAGGTGTCTGATCCGACAATATAAGCATACCCGGAGGTTTCGTTTATGACAATATTATGGGCTGTACCAAACTCGGTATAACGCGCATCTGAAGTAAAATTTTGTGGTGGATTGGCAACATTTCTTAACCGTGTTAAATCAAAAACCTGCATTCCGTGTCCTGGTGCTTCACTTACTATAAATGCATAGTTTTCAAACACCTTAATATCTCTCCAAGGACTATTAGAAGTGGCTGTAGGCAATCGTCCAACTACTATAGGTTGAGTTGGATCGGAAATATCCACAAAAGCAGTTCCTGAAGTCGTTCCCACCAGGGCGTATTCCTTTCCCGAGGAGGAATCTGTCCAACCCCAAGAATCATTGCCTTTAGCGCTAGAGCCGCCTAGGGTAACGATATCTACTAATCCCATTAAATCGTAATCATTACAGGGATAAATTCCTGCCATGCCATTTTCACAGGCAAAGAGAGGTACTATCATTTCTGGATCGGGATTCGTTTGGGCATTGTCATCATCTTTTGAGCAGCCTATTCCAATTAAGAAAAAGGACATCAATACTGAAATGCTCATTATTCGCTTTAATCTATTCATAGCACTATTTTAGTTTAAAAACGGAAGTTAAATTAAATTAGTATGATGCATGTGCTTTTATGGGAAAAAGGTTATGTTACTTGGTAAAAGCTCTCTAAATTTGCAATATGATAGAAGATAAAAACCAACAGCGAACGTCGATTAGTGATTTAGGAGAATTTGGTCTTATAGACCATTTAACGCAACATTTTCAAATCAAGCACAAGTCAACTATCAAAGGAATTGGTGATGATGCCGCTGTTTTGGATTTTAATTCAAAAAAAATTGTAGTCACTACGGATTTATTGGTGGAACAGGTGCATTTTGATTTGAGCTATATGCCACTGAAACATTTAGGATATAAGGCCATTATGGTCAATCTTTCAGATGTATATGCCATGAATGCGAATGCAACTCAAGTCACTGTTTCCATTGCTGTATCCAATCGTTTTCCATTGGAAGCTCTAGAAGAATTATATGCCGGAATTGAAGCGGCTTCCAAAATTTATGAGATTGATGTGGTTGGTGGTGACACTACTTCCTCTACAACTGGATTGATTATTTCAGTAACCGCTATCGGAGAAGTTGATGATAAAGATGTTGTCTATAGAAATGGTGCAAAACCAAATGACCTGTTAGTCGTTTCAGGTGATTTAGGTGCGGCATACATGGGATTGCAAGTTTTGGAGCGCGAAAAAGAAGTCTTTAAAGTGAACCCAAACAATCAGCCGGATTTAGATTTATACACCTATATTATTGAGCGCCAATTAAAACCAGAAGCACGAAAAGATATTGTTAAACTGCTGAAGGATTTAGAAGTTATCCCTACCTCAATGATAGATATCAGCGATGGATTATCTTCAGAAATCATTCATTTGTGTAAACAGAGTGGTGTTGGGGTCGAACTTTATGAAAATAAAATCCCGTTAGACCCTCAAGTTATATCTACCTGCGAGGAGTTCAACATCGATAGTACTACGATTGCCTTAAATGGAGGTGAAGATTATGAGCTATTGATGACCATTTCACAGGAGGATTTCCCAAAAATTAAAGCAAACCCAAACTTGACGGTAATTGGGTATATAACCGAAAAAGATAAAGGCATGAATTTAGTTACTAGATCAGAAACCCTAATCCCATTGATTGCAAAAGGTTGGAATGCTCTTAATGCTCAAAAATAAGAAGACCTTCCAATTTACGCATTCTCCGTCTTTGATGAATACGTTCAAGAACTGAATTGATTTCCTTGAATTTTGGCGTAAGAGGTGTCAATTCACCCTTTCCGTTGGTCGTCATTTGAACATTGCAATTCGTGCACTTGTATTCCTTGACATGTAGGGTTACTTTTTTGGAAATCACATACTGATGTCCAAAAACAGAACAATAAATGTTTTTCACTTTGCTATTAATTTTAGTTATTATCTAGAGGAGTGCTAAATATAACAAAATCAGTTAATAACCGACAGCATTGGCTAAATATATCGATGAAGTGTATTCTTTTTTCTTCAAACGATGACGTCTTCGCATATAGATGTCTTCCAAAATAGCGTTAATCTCTTTAAATTTAGGAGTCAATTCAATAAGATTTCCATTACCATTAGTGGTCAATTGTCGTTTACAACATTTACAAGTATACTCTTTGACATGCATGGTTACTTTTTTCGAAACTTCATATTGGTGTCCGAAAAGACTGCAATAGAGCTTCATTGGGGCCGAAATTGAGTTGGTTTTATTCATGGTCAAATAGTTAAGAGTCTCAAAGCTAATAAAATAAATCAAATAATGCGTTAAACAGTATTATTTTTCGATGAAATGTATTATTTTGTAAGATAATTCTTTTTTATTTTCAATATGACTCATGTGGCCATCTGGAAATTCTATAATCTCCACATTCGTTTCCATAGTTTGATTGAGGAGAGTATCATATTCTAAAACAGGGTCTTTCCGCCCAATAATCATCATTTTCTTATAGGTCACGTTGTGAAGCAATTCCGTTCGGTCTTTTCTAATTTTCATTCCCTCTAAAGCGGCAATAATTCCCTGTAGTGGCATTTTTAATGCTTCTTTTTCAACCTGC
>JBBSLN010000321.1:0-3556 GCA_038255205.1 Flavobacteriales bacterium | reverse complement strand
AGTTTGGCTCTTGTTTGGCGATCACTAACTGTATTTTGACTAATATCAATCTGTCTGGCCAGTTCTTGCTGTAAGGCATCGGGCTGTTCAAGACTTAATTTTACGATCTCTGCCGAATTGGGTGTCCAGTTGTCCATAGTTATTAATGCCAGCTTAAAGTATAGGTTCAATTCCTGATCCAACTTTGAATTTGTTGTCTTTATTTTAAGGTTTACTTTCTCTTTCTTTAATGTTTCTAAAGTTTCCCCTGAGAATTGAAACGCTTCTCCATTTGATTCTGTGATGCTTTGGCCTGCAAAGGATTTTTTACCAATACCTATAGCAATCCGTACATCCAGCCCTTTTACCATTTTTATACATGCCTTGAGATACAGTGCAGCTTCAAAACTATTCTGTATGTCTTTAATTTCGATTTGAAAGCTGTCACCACGATAGATTTCCCACAAGTTGCTATTTTTTTCCAGATAGGATAAAGAATCTTTTAAGATGTCCAACCAACTATTCGGGTCTGCCTTATGTCGTGAATTTATGATATCACCTGTTAGAATACTTGTCATATTAAATTATCGTTTTATTGAACGATATTCGTAAATATCGTCTTATTAAGCGATATTTGCAATTATCGTTTTATTGCACGATATTCAAATATATTTATTTTTTTGGAAAATTCTTCTGAATTCATCAATTAATTTAGGTTAGCTTCATCCAAATGCAACAGATCTAGTCATCAGGCAACTCGATTTTGACTTTATACTCATCGAGAATATGCAAATAATTATGATGTGAAAAATCTTCACTATCAAACTCCTTTTGTCGCATTCCCTTGGTTTCTATACGTTTTAATGCCTTGAGGAATCGCCTTATTTCTTGTTTGTCATTCAAAATTAAACCAGGAACGTCTACTGATTTACCATCATCATCTTTTGCCACCATTGTAAAGTAGGAAGAGTTACAATGTTTCACCTTACCAGTTCTAATATTTTCCGCTATGACACGCATTCCTACCACTATGGATGTTCTTCCCACGTAATTGACAGAAGCCATCATCGTTACCAATTCGCCAATCTCAATCGGTTTCAAAAAATCGACTGTATCTACAGAAGCGGTGACACAATACGCTTCTGAATGTTTTGAAGCGCAGGCAAAAGCAATCTGATCCATCAAATTGAGAATATAACCACCATGGATTTTTCCGTTGAAATTGGAGTGTGATGGTTGCATCAATTCAGAAATCGAGATTCTTGAGGCATCAACGGTTTTGAAAGTTTTCATGTTTTAATATCGCCTATTATTTCGTTCGACATCTTCTTCAACTTTGGTAATAAAATATTTAGTGTCTCCAAGCCAGAATAACTTTACAAAACGCTCATAATAGTGTAGTTTTACGTATTTACCTTGAAATTCCATTAGGTCTTTTCTAACTTCATCTTCATTGTCCTGAACAGAAAATTCGAATAGTTGAGCTTCAGAGACGCCTTGACTTATCTCACCTTCCCAAGTTTTGAAAATAACGCCCTTATGGCTAAACTTAACGAGCTCTCCAGCTCGAACACCTTCACTGTAATGCACAAAATAGGCGAGGCAAAAAACACCAATCATTAAGACTAAAATTCCTGCAATTATCTTCATTAAAAGTTTCATAATATTATAATTTAAATTGTGAGATTCAATATGATTTTGTTATTCAGAATCGTCGGCGCGTTTCAACAATTTCTCATTCTGTTCTTTACTTGCTTTTGCACCCAGCGTTTTTAAGTTTTCCACACGTTTGATGAGGTTGCCTTTACCAGTTAATTTAACCATGGCACTTTCATACGATTTTTGAACAGTGCCTATCTGGTTTCCAACTTTGACCAATTCGTCCGTCAAATTCACAAACGAATCGTACAATCTGCCTGCCTGTGTGGCAATCTCAATCGCATTTGCTTTTTGCCGTTCGTTTTGCCACATCGAGTCAATGGTTTTCATAACAGCCAGCAAGGTTGTAGGTGTTACGATAATAATATTTTTTTCAAAGGCATCCGAATACAAAGCGGGATATTCCATAGAAGCAATGGCAAAAGCAGATTCAATAGGAATAAACAACAATACAAAATCAGGACTTTCCATTTCATAGAGTTGATGATAATTTTTTTCGCCCAGTTCATTGACCCTTTTTCGGACGGATAACAAATGGTTTTTTAAGTGGATGGGTCTTTCAGAGTCGTCCGTCTCATTCACGTAACGTTCATAGGCAACCAGCGATACTTTAGAATCCACTACCAATTTCTTATCCCCAGGCAAATGGATGACAACATCCGGCATCACGCGTCTGCCATCATCATTTGTAAAGCTTTGTTGCACAAAATACTCGCTGTCTTTATTGAGTCCGCTACGTTCCAAGACGCGTTCCAAAATCATTTCGCCCCAATTACCCTGCATTTTCGTGTCCCCTTTGAGGGCTTTGGTAAGGTTCGTTGTTTCCTTACTCATTTGCTCGTTCAGCTCTTTTAAACCGAGAATCTGACGTCGCAAATCGGCAGTTCGGGTGATGTCTTCTTTATTGGTTTCCTCAACGCGTTTTTCAAAATTCTGTATTTTATCTTGAAGTGGTTTTAGGATGGCATCGATATTCTCTTTATTCTGAAGGGTGAATTTATTGGATTTTTCATCCAAAATCTTATTCGCAAGATTCTCAAATTCTTTAGTGAATTTTTCCTGCAATTTTTCAACTTCCGCTTTTTGTTCTTGATTTCTTTCTGAAAGATTTTCGAAATCAGCTTGTTTCCTAGTTAATTCCGAATTTAAAAACTCTTTTTCGCGACGGATGTCCGCTCGGTCGCTATCCATTTTCTCAATGGAATCTTTTAAATCGGTCACTTGTAATGCGTAATTCTCATGAACTCTTTGCAAATCGCTTTCCACTTGCAATTTTGAATCATTCAATAGCTGTTGTAGATTGGAATTGCGTTCTTCCAGTGTGCTCTGTTCACCTTTACTTTTTAATTTGGTAATAGTAATGCCAATATATGCACCAATTCCAGAGGCTATAAGAATGGCAATAATGAGAATAACACTGTCGTTCATTTAAAGTTTGAGTTTTATCAAAGATAAAATTTTTTAGACAGAAGTTGGAAGCTTGAAGTAGGAAGATTTCTTTATAATTATTTGGACAAAAAAAGAGGTAGATCAAGAAGGGTTTTAATTTTTTTAACTTTTTACTACAACTGCGTCCCGATGGCTATCGGGAGCGACTGTGACTGTGACTGCGACTTAAAACTATTTCTTCACTCTAAAACTTCCTGTCTTTTCATCAAACCCAATCAAATCTTCGGGAAACAGACTGTTGAAAGTACCTTTTGAAATTAAATTACAGGGCTGGTCGGTGACAACGCCCTCATTGGTCATCACAATCATAGTATCGCATAGTTGAATGGCCAAATCGATTTCGTGGGACGAGAAGAGAATTGTTTTACCAGTTTCTTTTGCCAAATTTTGAAGTAGTTTCAAAATATAGGCTTTGTGATACATGTCGAGATGCGTTGTTGGCTCGTCAAGAATGATTAAGTCGGTATCT
>JBBSLN010000320.1:0-3559 GCA_038255205.1 Flavobacteriales bacterium | reverse complement strand
TTCTACAGCATCGAGTGCGTTGTCATATTGAAGGGTGAAATCTCTATCAATATCAGATTCTTTCGTTGCTATAATTGCGTCGCCCGTTTTCATACCTATATAACTGATTTGAACTTTATAGGTGCCGTTTTTTCCTAAATTGAGTTTGAATCTACCTTCCTGGTTTGTGATGGCGTAAGATTCTAATGTATTGGATTCCTGGTTAATCGCAATGACATTTGCCAATTCTAATGGAGCACCAATACTGTCTTTAACGACACCTTCAAGTTTAATTTGGGCAAATGATTGAGCCGTGATACAGCATATAATTATAATTAGTAAGTTTTTCACTTTATAAAATTTGGTTGGTTAATTCAAGTATAAATAAAAACCTACAAGGTTTTGGAAACCTTGCAGGTTATCGTTCAAATCTACGGTAATCAGTTACGTCCTCCTCGACCTCTTCCGCCGTACATTTCACGCATCTCTTTAATTTTATTTTTCATGATGTCGTTGTACTCTTGTTTGGTCACTTCCTTTCCTTTTACTGGCACTTTCAATTCTTCCTTTTCATCAGGATTCAATACAATTTTAGAACAAAGTATCGTTGTCCTGTTGGCGTTTACTTCTAAAATTAATCCAGGTAGCCCCCAATAATCACCGGGGCCTTGGTTCACAGGAATTTGAGGTGTATACCAGGCGGTTATCATAATTTCTTTTGGCGTTTCTAATTCATCCATTGGATTATCCGAAACTTCTTTTTTCGAACTGTCTTTAGTTTTAGTGGCGTCTTTCTTTTCATTAGTATCTCTATCTCTACGGCGCATATTTGAAAAATCCATCTCATCAACAGGCTTCACTGCAGTGGCTTTAAAACAGGTATATTGACCAATTTGCTTGGTTTCTGTTCCCATTTCCCATTTTAAAGGCGGCAACGAATCTTTTATCAAGAATTGCTTTCCGAAGAATTCCTGTTCTTGCAACAATACCTGACTTTTTACATTTTTATACTGTGGACCTCCAGTAAAACTGCTCATCATTCCTCCCCAAGCACTACCGCCTCCTGCACCAGGCGCTGCCAGTTTTTCCTCTTCTTTGTATGTGGATTCCGTTCTGTTAAACGTCAAGATGTAGGTTTTTTCAAGCATGTTTTTCATGCGCTCGGCCATTTGCTTTTTTTGCTCTTCACTCATTTGGCCACCTCTGCCGCCCCAGTTTTCCATATCCATAGTTGTTTTGGATTCATAGTAGGCCTTGCCTTGAAATTCCTTTTGGGCGGATAGTGTATTACTGATTAGTAACAACACTACAATACTCAATTTGATAGAAAATGATTTCATTTTGGTCGTGTCTTAAAGTTTAGATTGATAAAAATAATGATTTACCCTACCATAAGACTCACATCAACCCTAATAGTTAAAGCTTAAGATGTTAAACTTATATTAAAATTAACCTCCCATTTTGATAACGAGATTTTCTCCGTCTTTTCCTCTAGACTGGAATTGCTCCATCATCTCTTTGTTTTTCTTTTCAATGATTTTATCGAATTCATCTTGAGTCACCTCTTTCCCTTTGGAAGGCTCTTCAATTTCTACCTTTTCTGTAGGGTTAATTATAATCTTGGTACATACCAACATCAATTCACCATCATTGATTTCTAAAATAAGTCCAGGAAGGCCGTAAAAATCAGCTGGGCCATTGCTAATTGGAAGTTGTGGTGCATACCAAGCATTAGTTGTTCGTTCTTTCGTCACAGAGTCCAGTTCACCATCCGAATTGATTGTTTGAGTCGTATACTCTTCATTAAATGTTGCTTTAAAACAAGTGTACTCACCAATATTTTTAGTTTCATCCGCGAGTTTCCAATGATTGCTTTTAAGACTGTCTTTAATTAAAAATTGCTTTCCATAGATTTCGGTCTGATTGGTAAATGAATTGTCTTTAATGTTTTTATAAATTAAATCGGAACCATCGTTTACGGTTATTTGAATGCCACTAGCTATTGGATTTGGTTTGGCCAATTTTTCATTTTTCTTATACAGGGATTCATTTTTATTAAATTTCAAGGTGTACTCTTGCTGAAATTGTTCTCGCAATTGTTCTTGGATTTGCCGTTCTATTTCTGGGTTTTTACTAGTCTTTTCATCGAGTTTCAAATCTACCTTGCGATGCGATTTGTAGGTGGCGACTCCTTGGAAATCTTGAGCTTGAAATGTCAATGCAGCAAGAAAAATAACCAGTGTGAAAAATGTGTGTTTGATTTTCATAAGTGTTCGTTTTTTAATTGATGAAAAAATTATTACAGGACAAATATTGACAATTAAGATTTGTATTTGAGTTAATGAGTGTTAACGTGTGTTAACCGATTATTTTTATAAAATGCTTGTGTCTATATTTGAATTGTGAACACTAAAAAATACCACTGGATACTCTATTTTATCACAGCGACCATCATTGTTACTGTGGCAGTCCAAGTATATTGGAATTTTAAAAATTATCAAACCAATAAGCAACAAGTCACCAATGAGATTCAAAGAGGTCTTGATACGGCGTTGGAAGAATACTATGCCGAACTCGCTAAAACGGACTATCTCACGATTATCCAATCTGAAGAAGGTATTGTGACTTCTAATATTTCGAAGGGTTCAACTGTATCCAAATCATCCGTATGGACTTCTGATAAAACCAACCCCATAGATATCAAATCGATAAATATTGAAACTGATAATCGAGAAAATGTTGATTCGATTTTGTTGAGCGTCAAGGCTGAATTTAATAAGGAACTTATCAAAACGAACAAACAACCTTTCGATAGCATTCAAGGGTTTACACAATTGCTTTCTCATGGTAAAGGGTTTGCTGTTGACAAAGGCAGAGGAGAACAAAATGTTCAAGTAATTAAAGGGAAGAAGGCATTTGATAGTCTCAAAGTGATGAAAAGCATCGGAACTATAATTATTTCAATGGAAAATGATTCCATATCATACAAAAGTCTGGATTCACTACTTAACATTCAATTTCGACAAAAGAAAATTTCTCCAACTTATACCTTGAATCACTATAAAAAAGACACCTTATTTCATCAATCCAATTCTGAAATAAAGAAGGGTAATTTGATGGAAGTGGCTTCCAAATCGACCTATTTGAAACCCAATGAGTCTATCACATTGCAATTCGAAAATCCATATAAAGATGCATTAAAACTGAGTTTTACAGGAATTCTACTTTCGTTTTTATTGTCCATCGCTATTATTTCCTGCTTATTTTATCTATTGAAAATCATCAAAGACCAAAAGCAATTGGCAGAGGTCAAAAATGACCTCATCAGTAACATTACGCACGAATTCAAAACACCAATTTCAACCATAGCTGTTGCTATTGAGAGCATCAGAGATTTCAAGGGCATTGACGATAAAAATCGAACCAAACACTATCTTAATATCAGTTCCGAGCAGTTAGGGAAACTTAATACGATGGTTGAAAAATTACTGGAAACAGCCACTTTAGATTGCGACCAACTCGAACTCCACAAGGAGCGACACGATATCGTTACGCTTTTAAATGAGGCTGTCAAAGAAAT
>JBBSLN010000319.1:0-3576 GCA_038255205.1 Flavobacteriales bacterium | reverse complement strand
CTTCATTCCTGCGAAGGCAGGAATCTCGTGGTTTTATGTTCTAAATAAAGTTTTATCACTATTTTATTTTCAATAATTTGGGCGTTACCCAAGAGGGTCGGGCTATCCATTACAATCTTTTTGTTCGTGCCTCTCAAAAAGGATTTCCATTTCTATCCCTAACGCAAATCTCGATAATTAATAGAGTTTTATCTAAACTTTAAATTCTCATTTAATCGACTTCTAAACATATCAAGTTTTTAAAACCATGCAGGTTGTTGCAAATCAGACCTCACAGATTTTCAAAACCTGTGAGGTCTTGCGCTCCGATGTTTTCAAACCAACAGGGTTTTAACTCCGAAATATCGGGACTTGCAGGTTGCTGACTCGACACCTTCAGGTCTTATACCAACGCTGGCTGCTTTTTTAGCCCTGATAGGAGCGGCATCCTTTTTTGATTTTTCTTCAAAAAAGATATAGCGGATAGCAGGATTAGCTTCAAAACAACTTAAACCTACAAATTCTTTGAGACCTTGCAGGTCGTTGCGGAATCAGACCTTTCAGGTTTTCAAAACCTGAAAGGTCTTGCGTTCCCAAGTGGTCAAACCTACAGGGTCTTTGAGACCTTGCAGGTTGTGTTATTCGTAATTTTCATTCACTAAATCAATCACACTCTCCACAGTCGGTACTTTTGCCACACGAACGTCCTCAAAATGCTTTTGAGCTTCAGCGGCAGTAGTATCTCCAATGCAATAAGCAATTTTATCTGCCGAATTATTCTGCATATAACTCTCAACCGTTGAAGGGCTATAGAACATAACGCCTTCAACAGAATCATCAGTCTTCACGGAATCCAAAACCGTTTGATAGGCTTCAATTTCGTTGACTTTAATATGGCTTTCTTCTAAAATACTTGGTAATTCATCCAAACGTTTGTCGCTACAAAAATAAGTGACTTCAGTCCCGTCGATATAGTCCACCAAATAATCTGCCAATGCCTTTGCGCTATTTTCAGAATGTTTGACGGTTCCTATTTTGCTTTCTATCAGCTTTTTTGTTCGTCTTCCGACACAGTATATATTCTTGAATTGTAATTCTTCCTTTGGAACAATGGTCGTTATCGCTTCAACCGCATTCTGGCTTGTGATGATGACATTGTCAATTTTGGCCTTCAGAATCGGTTTTGGAATTCGGTTCAAACTGATTTTCAGGAAATCTGTACTTTCAACTTTTACATTTTTAAACCGTTGGCGTTGGGCCTCGGTCAAATTTTTAGTTGAAAACACCTGAATATTCTTATCGGCATCTTTCAATTCATCCATCAACCGATTGCCACCGCGTTCTAAAATGTAATTGGAGCAATATTCAGCAATATTGTGATGGTTGCCCAAAGCTTCCTTGCGCGTAACCTCTATTTTCTTGCTACCATCCAAACTCAACAAAATGCCTTGAAACGAAACGGTTTCATCTTTAATGAAAGCAATGGCACCAATCGGAGCGGAACAACCACCTTCCAGAAGGTTTAAAAATTTACGCTCAATCGATGTGCAAATTTCGGTTTCCTCATGATTGATTTCCGCGAGAATGGTTCTCAATTCTTCATCCTCTTCACGGACAGTCATCATTATCGCGCCTTGTGCTGGCGCGGGAACCATCCATTCGAGATTGATGGCTTCTTCTGGGCGAACATCAATTCTTCCAAGTCCAGCAGCTGCGAAAATAGCGCCATTCCAATCGCTGTCTTCCAGTTTTTGAAGCCGCGTATTGACATTGCCACGCAAACCAACAATGGTATGGGTTGGATAGCGATTCAGCCATTGGGCTTTTCTGCGCAAACTTCCGGTCGCAATAACGGCATCTCTTTGCGATAAGAACTCTTCATTATCTTTAAAAACTAGGGTGTCTCTTATGTTTCCACGCTTCATAACTGCAGCTTGTACAATACCTTTAGGCAGCACAGTAGGAACATCTTTCATAGAATGTACAGCAATGTCAATTTCATTATTAAGCATTGCGATGTCCAAGATTTTAGTAAAAACTCCCGTGATTCCAAGTTCATAAACGGGCTGGTCAAGTTTTAAATCGCCATCTGATTTTACAGGAACGAGTTGGGTTTTATGTCCCAAATGTTCTAGTTGTTGTTGTACAGCTTTGGCTTGCCATAGCGCTAATTCGCTATCGCGAGTACCAATTCTTATCAATTTAGACATGCGAGGAAGTTTCTAACTGAAACACTTTTTTGATGAGTTCGAGGCTTTCATCGGTGGACATATCATCGGTTTTAAGATGATGCGCGAAGTGGTTCGTTATTTTTTGGATGATATTATTACCGATTAATTGAGCTTGCGCTTCGTTGAAATCAACATGTTTTTTACGTTGCGTATCGAGTTCGGCATTTTTGAAATCGAGTAACTTGTGTTTCAAAGCGTTGATGGTTGGTGCAAATTTTCGAGTTTCCAGCCAATTGTTGAAATCGAGTTTCACTTCTTCGAGTATCTCTTCCGCAAGTGGAATAAATGCTTTTCTGCGTTCCAAAGTATCGTCTGTCATTTGAGACAAATCGTCGAGATGGATTAAAGACACATTTGATAATTCGGTGACATTCAGATTCACATTACGAGGTATGGATAAATCCAAAATCAACAATGGTTTTTTGGATTGGATGCAATGTTTATCGACAGTTGGGTTTTGAGCACCTGTCGCGACAATCAAAATATCCGACGTATTTATTTCCTCTTGTAGATTTGCGTAATCTTTCACGACCAAGTTGAACTTTCCGGCTATTTCTTCAGCCTTTGTTTTTGTTCTATTAATTAATGTGATATGTTCGTTTTTAGTATGTTTAACGAGGTTTTCACAAGTATTTCTACCGATTTTCCCAGTTCCAAAAAGTAGAATATTTTTATCTGAAACTTTTTCGAACGATTTCATGATGTATTGCACAGACGCAAAAGATACTGAAGTTGCTCCCGAAGATAAGTCAGTTTCGTTTTTGATGCGTTTGCTGGCCTGAATGACCGCATTTATAAGGCGCTCTGTAAAAGCATTGAGCAATCCTAATTTCTTGGACGCACGCGCACTCGTTTTCAGTTGGCTGATGATTTCAAAATCACCAAGAATCTGACTGTCAAGACCAGAACCCACTCGAAACATATGTGCAATGGCTTCTTTGTTTTTATAAATATAAGCTACCTCTTGAAATTCTTCAACGGTGCCTTTAGTGTTTTCACAAAGTAATTTGATGAGTTGGTAAGGATGTTCTGCAAAACCGTAGATTTCAGTTCGATTGCAAGTTGAGGTTACAATCAAGCTTTCAATGCCTTCTGCCTTTGCTTGATTGAGGAGATTGGTTTTCGAATCTGCATCTAAACTAAAATGGCCTCTTACGTCGGCATCTGCTTTTTTATAACTTAAGCCGATGGCATAAAAGTAAGTTCCTCTTGTCATGTGATAATGTTCCATACTTGTTTTGGAAATTCGATAACAAAAGTAAAAATGTCAATCAAATAAAAACAACGCTCAAAGAACTTTTAGTGTCGCTTGTGGTTTTTTAAGCTTTTATTTTCTAAAACTATGACAAATGTCATACTTTTGCAG
>JBBSLN010000318.1:0-3587 GCA_038255205.1 Flavobacteriales bacterium | reverse complement strand
TGGACAACTCGATGGCAAAAAATTAGAGGAATTGATGCTTGCCTTCATGAATGGCGAATTTGACGTATTGGTCAGTACGACCATCGTGGAGAGTGGATTGGACGTCCCAAATGCGAACACCATTTTCATCAACAATGCCAATAATTTTGGGTTGAGTGATTTGCATCAAATGCGAGGTCGTGTGGGTCGAAGCAATAAAAAAGCCTTTTGTTATTTCATCACACCAGATTATTCAGAAATGACCAATGATGCTCGAAAACGTATTACTGCTTTGGAACAGTTTTCAGAACTGGGAAGCGGTTTCCAGATTGCGATGAAAGATTTGGAAATTCGTGGTGCAGGCGATTTGTTAGGTGGTGAGCAAAGTGGATTTATAAATGATATTGGTTTCGATACCTACCAGAAGATATTGAACGAAGCCATTGAAGAATTGAAAGAAAATGAATTCAAAGACTTATATCAGGATGACCAAACGGACAAAGACTATGTCAAAGACATTACGATAGATTCAGATTTTGAATTATTATTCCCAGATGATTACGTCAATAATATTACGGAACGTTTGAATCTTTATACGAAACTAAACGACATCAAAACAGAAGAAGAACTTCAAAAGTTTGAGAAAGACCTTATCGACCGTTTTGGGGAGATGCCAAAACAGGTCGTAGACTTGCTTAACAGTGTTCGCATCAAATGGATGGCCACAAAAATCGGTTTGGAGAAAGTAGTCATGAAACAAGGTAAATTAATTGGCTATTTTATCAATGACCAACAAAGTGGTTTTTATCAAAGCAAAGGGTTTACAAAAGTCTTGCAATATATCCAATCGCATCCACAGGCCGCCAAAATGAAGGAAAAACAAACCCGAACAGGTTTGCGTTTATTGCTTACATTTGAACATATTAAAACCGTAAAACAGGCGTTAGCTGTTTTACAGCCTATTGTGGCGTGATTGTTGTCGACAAATAACCTGCAAGGTCTCCAAGACCTTGTAGGTTTAAACTAACATTATTTTGGATTAAACAGATTTCTAAATTTATCAAAAATACATATGAAAAATCTACTTTACATAGTCGCATTTGTTCCAACAATACTGTTTTCCCAACATTCGGTGCATGGCACTTTTTCACCAGTGGAAGATTTTACGTATGCGTTTTTGTACAAAGCAAGCCCGACGAATTTGAACTATTTGAATCGAGGAAAAGTAGATGAAACTGGCGCTTTTACAATTGAACTCGATAGCACAGTCACTGCAGGAATGTATAAAATAGTCTATGGTGTTCCTGAAGATGCAAATAACTTTGATTTTATCTATGATGGAAAAGAGGACGTCGTTCTGACTTTTAGCTTAAATGAAGGATTGGACTTTAAAGAATCTACGGAAAATAAACTTTGGGAATCCTATACTAAAAGTATGGAGTTGGTCAATATGACCATCAGTAATTTTTATCAGCAGGAGAGCAAGGACAAAAAGGCTTTTAAGGATATTTTTCAGACCTTAAAAGACACTCAAACGGCTTTTGAAGACGCTGCAAAAGGAACGATGGCATTGACATTCATCAAAGCAAATAGACCTTACGTCCCTACAGAATATGAAGATGTCACAACCTATTCAAACAATTTAAAAACAACTTTCTTTAATACTGTTGACTTTGGAAACCCGCTTCTACAGAGTTCTGATTTTTTAACGGATAGGGTCATGGCGTTTGTTTTTGGAATGTCAACAGGCAACGATAATACCGTTTACAAACAACAATTAGATACAGTCGTGAAGTCCATCGGGCCGGATAACGTTATCATAAAAACATCACTATTAGCACATATTTGGAAAAAAATGGTGGACATCGAAAATATAGAAGTCGCCAACTATATCAGTGATACTTATTTGTTTAAACTGGCAAGAGAAACCGGAAATAGGGAACTGTATAAATCATTGATGACCTATAAAAACAGTGCAGTCGGAACCATTGCCATGGATTTTCCTATCACTTATGAAGAGGATGGTAAGCCAATAAACACAAGCTTACACCAGTTAAGCGGCGCCGAACATTATCTACTTGTTTTTTGGAGTAGTACTTGTGGACATTGTTTAGATGAACTACCTAAAGTGCATGACTTCATTAAGAAACATCCTATAAATTTGAAGGTCATTGCTTTCGGAATTGAAGACGAGAAAGAAAAATGGAAAAAGAAGGTGACTGAATTTCCGAATTTTATTCATGTATTGGGACTTGAACATTGGAACAATCCTATTGCCCTTGCTTATGGTGTCAATTCAACACCTAGCTATTTTATTTTGGATAAGGACAAGAAAATCATTGACAAACCAAGCGATTTGGAAGCGCTAGAAGCTTATTTGGAAACTTTGAAATAAAAAGAAAGCCAACAGGTCATGTTGGCTTTTCTTGTTTAAATATTTTATGCAATCTTTTAGTCCATATTAGGAATACGCAATACTTGTCCTGGATAAATCAGGTTGGCATCTTTCAGCATTGGCTTGTTCGCCTCAAAAATTTGTGGATACTTGTTGGCATTGCCATAATATTCTTTGGCTATTTTGCTCAAAGTATCGCCTTCAACAACAGTGTAAAATTTAGCTTCAGGCTCTACGTGGTCAACACTCATTTGGTCGTCAACTGTTGCGATTCCGTTTGTATTTCCAATAACGAGAACTACCTTTTCTTTCGTAGATTGGTCATAGGCTTTTCCAGTAACAGTTGCTTGGTCATCATCAATTACTATTTTTAAATTTTCAACATCCAATTGTAAATCCTCAATCGTCTGCTCTAATTTTTTTCCAGCCTGTTCTTCAGATTTCAATTCATCTGAAGCTGCTTTTTCATTTGCTTTTGCTTTGGCATCCGCTTTTTCTTCTTCTGTTGTTTTACCTATGCCAAAAATTTTGGCGCCTGCATTTTTAATAAATGAAAATAATCCCATAATGTTTCTGTTTTTATATCGTTAATGTTCGGTTGTCTCTGCAAGTTACAAAACAAAGTGATTGTTAAAGTAACTGATTTACTAAAAAAGATAACGCTCATCAGAAATGAATCTGACGAGCGTATCTCGAAACTAAATAACCAACCAAAATCTAGCTTCTTACGTTTATGCGTGGATTGTCTTTTTTAACTGTTTTTTGTATACGATTTTTAAGCTCTGTCGTTGTTTTTGTGATATCGCCTTTGGCATTACTTTCCCTTAAATATTGAATATGACCTCTTCCTAAAAATTCATAAGTGGTTCCTGATGATGGATGGTATAGTCGTATTCTTCGATCATTAATAACGCTCAATTCAAAATGTTCATTGTCTAAGAACTCATAATCTAATGTTAATGTTTTTAGATGCGAATTGTTAGAAATATTTGCTACTCCATAGACGCCTGTGTAATCCCAAAAGATGTTGTTCGGATTAGCAATATTGGTATCTTGTGAACTTCTAAAAGTCGAATCATTTCCACCAGCTAAAAACTGAAGATAATTTTCATTATCAAATTCGTTTAAAAGACCCATCTGACTTGTATAGGTTTTTTCCCAAGCTTCATATTCCTGAAGAAAATAGTGAATGTTATCATGGAACACAAAGTCA
>JBBSLN010000317.1:0-3600 GCA_038255205.1 Flavobacteriales bacterium | reverse complement strand
TGGAAGATGAACCGGAAAAAGTGAATTCAGACCCTTATGGAGACGGTTGGATGATTAAATTAAAATGCTCTGACTTATCACAGGCTGAAAGTTTACTTACGGCAGAAGCATATAAAGAATTGGTTGGTGCATAAATCATTCGCATTGACACTTGCAATCGGATACACCCTATTTATTACGATTTTAAGCCTTATCAGTTTGAATAGTATTCCTAAATTGGGTTCTTCATTTGATGATAAAATATATCATTTTGGAGCTTATACCGTGTTCGTTCTAGTATGGTATCATTTTTTTGAAAAGACATCTTCAAAATATAAAATTTTGTTTTCGGCCGCAATTTCCTTATCTTATGGCATAATTGTTGAGATAATCCAAGGAACATTCACCACTTATAGAACCGAGGACGTAAAAGATATTTTCGCAAATAGCTTTGGAGTCTTTTTCGCTGTGATGCTCATTATTATATATAGGAAGATAAAGTTAAAATAGATTAATCATTTGCTTTTTTAACTAATAATTGGTTAATTTAGCATTCCTTAAAACCCTTGAAGATATGGAACCGAAAAAAAATCCGAAATCTGATGTAAGTAGAAACAGCTCCATTTATTTCGCTGTTGGGCTTGCTTTGATGCTATTGCTTACCTATGTGGCAATCAATTACAAGACCTATGACAAAGCTAATCTCGATTTAGGAGTCGTCAGTATGGATGATGAGATGGAAGAAGAAATTCCTATTACGGAACAATTATTGACACCACCACCACCGCCACCGCCACCGCCAGCAATTCCTGAAGTGATTGAAGTTGTTGAAGATGATGAAGAAGTTGAAGAAACCATCATTAAATCGACAGAAACCAGTCAAGAAGAAAAAATCGTAAAGGTTGAGCAAGTGGTTGTAAAAGAAGTAGAAGAAGATATTGAAGTTCCCTTTTCTGTAATTGAGAACGTACCAGTTTTTCCAGGTTGTGAGAAAGAAAAAGATAATAATGCTAAAAGACAGTGTATGTCTGATAAAATCAGTGATTTTGTCAATAAAAAATTCAACACAGATTTAGCTGGTGAGTTAGGACTTTCTGGAAAGCAACGTATCAGTGTTATGTTTAAGATTGATAGAAGTGGAGAGATTACAAATATCATGGCAAGAGCACCACATCCAGGATTGGAAAAAGAAGCAAAACGAGTAATTAGCTTGCTTCCTAAAATGCAACCAGGTAAACAAAGAGGAAAAGCTGTAACGGTTCCTTACTCATTGCCGATTTTATTCCAAGTACAAGACTAAAATAGAAATAAATATATATTTTGAATCCCATCTAATAATATTAGGTGGGATTTTTGTTTTTGGTACGTTTGTTGAGATTCTTTCAATGTATTAACGTTATAAATGGTAAATATCATGAAAAATCTATACAATACCGAGGAAAGTTCAAATAATGGAGTTCAAATTAGTGAATCTGACAAAAAACGAGACGTCAGCCTAAAGAGTAATTCGTCACTCTATTTTCAAATTGGTTTAATTTTATGTTTGCTGGCCACCTATGGGCTTTTTGAAATGAATTTCAAGAAATCCATAATTAATTATAAAATAGAAAAGTTGAGCGATGAGAATGCTGTTTTTTATCTCCCAAAAATCAAGGAAGTGCCAGTTGAAGTTAAAAAAGAGCCACAGCCGAAGAAGCAGATGGCTGTCTTGATTACTAAACCTCCAGTAATTAAACCGGATGATTATGTTATTCTTAAACCAGTAGCGATAGTAACACCTGATAGTTATGTTTCTACTCCAGCACCAGTTGCCAGTAACGCGAAACCAGATGAAACTCCAACTCCTGCAGTTCCATCAGTATTTAATATGAAAGATGTCGAAAGGGTGCCGATTTTCCCTGGATGTGAGTCCGCTAAAAATAATGCCGAGCGTATGGCGTGTATGTCTGAACAATTGACGAAGCTCATCCAAAAGAAATTCAATACAGATTTAGCTCATGATTTGGGCTTGACTGGAATCCAGAAAATTCAAGTGCAGTTCAAAATTGATGCTACTGGACATGTGACCGATATTAAGACGCGATCACCTTATTCGCAATTGGAAAAAGAAGCTGAACGTGTTGTCAGCAAAATACCTGTTATGACACCGGGAATGCAACGCAACACGCCAGTTTCGGTCGTTTATAATTTGCCCATTGCATTTCAAGTACATTAAACCCTGAAATCATACATAAGTTAAAACCGTTATCTTTTCGTGATAACGGTTTTTTAGTTTACTCATTTTGAAAAAAATAGTATCTTTCGCCTGTGATAAAGGTTGCTACCATCTTATGAAGAAATTCTTCCTATTCGTTTTTTTTTGTATTCAATTGAATGGATTTTCCCAAAATGTCAATACATATGAAAAACCGCCTGTTTTTCCAGGATGTGAAACTGAATCATTTGAGAATTTAAAATCCTGCTTCAATAACAAAATCAATCAATTCATTTTTGAAAATTTCAAAGTACCTCAAGTTGTGGCAGACGACAACTATAAAGGTGATGTAAAAGTACTTTTTGAAGTTGATAAAGACGGAAAGATTATCGTCGTATATGTGGATGCTGTCTATGATGAGTTAAAAGAAGAAAGCAAACGTGTATTTAATGAATTACCAAAAGTAGAACCCAGTACTTACAATGGTAAACCTACCTATGTTCAATATTCCATTGGCATCAAGATTCCATTGATAAATCCTGCGACGATTGAAACGACGGCTGAACAGAAAGCTGCCATAAAAAAAGTTCAGGATTTAAACGAGATTGTTTCACAGGAATACGATAGCATCAATAAAAGTATTGTCAAATATGAAGATTTGGAGTATAGCAGTCAATTGAATATTCCATTCACACATCATTACTATGCCCGATTTGACAGCAATATGAATGGATTGGGAACTAATAGTCATACAGCCGTAAAACCGTTTGTATATGAAGATGTGGCGCGATATTATGATTTTAAAGCTGAAAAGCAAGCATTGACTAAAGGAACTGAAGCGTGGTGGTCACGAAAACTTTGGGATGAGCATTTGGTGCAGGTACAAGGGAAAGATTTTTGGTTTACAATTGATCCTGTGTTTGATTTGCAGATAGGAAAGGATACCGAAGCCGATTTCAGCACGACTTACAATAACACACGCGGATTCTATGTTCAGGGAGGGTTAGGAAAAACGTTTAATTTCTCTGCCTCTGTCTTTGAGAGCCAAGGACGTTTTGCAGACTATTATAATAATTACGCATACAGTTTAAGAACGGAAAGCGATCCAGCCATTGTGCCTGGTCGTGGCGTTGCAAAGAATTTTAAGGATAACGGATTTGATTACCCTGTGGCAGAAGGCTATCTGTCGTATGCGCCTGCAAAGTTTATAAATATCCAATTCGGCCATGGCAAGAATTTCATTGGTGATGGGTATCGGTCGTTATTGCAGAGTGATGTCGCGAGTCCATATCCATACATTAAATTGAACACCACCTTTTGGAAAATCAAATACACAAATACCTGGACGTCCTTGCGTGATGTGCGTGCAGCTGTCACTGAAGATGGTGCTTTTAAAACCAAGTATATCGCCAGCCATTATTTAAGTT
>JBBSLN010000316.1:0-3600 GCA_038255205.1 Flavobacteriales bacterium | reverse complement strand
GATTTCAATCGCCGAGTATCAGCCGATTCTTTACTTCTGAAGGATCTGCTGTCTCAAAAAATAGTTCTAGCGCCTCGATCAGATTCCGTCGGGCTTCTTCTATATTGTCACCTTGGCTGGCAATATCGAGTTCCGGGCAAAGGGATACATATCCGTCGCCTTCTCGTTCAATAATTGCTGTAAACTGTTGTGTTGACTTCATAATTTGAAGTGGCGGACTGCCAAGCTCAAACAATTATAGTTTTACTTGATATTATATCGCATCTTTCGCTCTTTTGTTCGGTGTGTGTGAAAAGCCTTGTTCTCTGGCTTTTTGAAACCAGTGCTCTGCTTGAGTGCGATCGGCTGCTACACCGTCAGCACCGGACAGATAAATTCCTGCTAAGTTGTTTGAAGCAACACCATAGCCTTGTTCAGCGGATTTGATGTACCATTGAATCGCTTTAATGGTACTTGTTTCTACACCTAATCCTAAATGGTACATACTGGCAATGATGCACTGGGCTTCAAAGTTTCCTTGTTCTGCTAGCGGTTTTAACAAGCTAAATGCTTGGGTGTAATTTTGACTATTAAAAGCAGCTAGGCCTTTTTCTAAATCAGACATTTTAATTCTCCGTTTTTTAGGTTAACTTTTATGGCCCTGGAAAGTTTTCGTCAAAAGATTGAGGACAGGGGCGATCTTTTGGCCAAGGGAATGTTGCTAAAGCTGCGTATCCCTTGCATTTATAAGCGCAAATTTTCGAGGTACTGGCAGGATCGGCAGACAAGAATTCTCCACAATACTCGCATCTTTTGCGCGGCGGTTCGGGGGTAGATTCACTGCTATCGCTGTTATTGGGTTGCATGGTCACAAATGGCGATCGCTTACAAGATTTAATTTATATTATAGTATCATTAAAGCAGTTCAAACAGCTAGCAAGCTGACTCCCTGATTTGACGCATTTTTAAGACAAAAGGTGATGGATTGCGATCGTATTCAGCTTCAGTTTTGAGGCAGTATTCTAACCAATCTCCTACATATTTACCTACAGTTTCTTGATTTTCCAGATAGTACAAAATTGTGGCATAAACTTGAGCCATAGTCACTGTCCGAAATTTTTGAGCTATGGATTCTGGAGTTTGACTGCAGTGGATGTATTCGTAGAGAACGTGTTCGATACCTACGCGGGTTCCTTTGATGCGGATATCTTCGGGGGTTAAAAAGTCAAAGTAATCTTCTAATTGCATGATTGTTGATTATTTATATTTTTACTTGAGATTATATCACATCCTTCGCTGTTCGGTGGAGGCGGGCGATCGGGTTTGGTTCAAATAGCCAGTGTAGATGAGTGTATGTAAATCTACCTTGCGGTAAGCTCCCTAGCTCTAAGCTGAGTTGCTCTGATTCTGTTTTGGTCTAAGATTTGCACCTGTTCTTTCTTGTACATAGGGAGATGGTCTATGTTACTAAGTTCTCCCAATTCCCAACGACCATCCTTAATTTTTAATCCAGCAGTCCTCTTGATTATTCCGGTTTTTTCTAAGGTTTGAATCTCACTACAAACAGCTTGCGGTTTATCAGAGATTTTAAGTGCTCTCAATATTTGTTGATAACTTAAACTCCCCCATACTTGAAACAAATTTAAAACTAATTTTTGAATATCAATATAAAATACATGACTATCTAAAGGTTGAAAGTCTTCAAAATAAGTCACGTTACCTGTATGTGTTAGACGTAATTTTAAATCAATTCTTTTTACTTCATGATAATTGGATGTTAATCCGTAAATCAGCTTCATGCAATACTTTTCTAATGCTTCGACAGACGAAAGTGATAACACAGCTTTAGTTTGCTTTTTATCTAGCTCATAAAATTCCCATGCCTTAACCCATTCATTTTGTATTAATTGATAAACAGTGCAAGAGAAACATAAGTTAACTACTGATGGTTCGTACACGCCATTCTTTTTTTTATCCTCATTACAAAAATTACCATAATATTTTTTGTGTAATCTCTCTAGACACTTAATTACACCGTGCATCTTTTCTTCTTTATAAAGAGTCCTTAAAAAACCAAGATCGTCAAAAAGCAAGTCACTGAATTGTAAAAAATTAGATTTATAAACAAGAGAATGTTCTAAAAATGGGACGCACCAATCAATAGATTTTTCTATCCAAAGTGGTTCCTTAACCACATTTAATGTTGTCTCGTCACGAGTAGCTTGTATTTCTAAATTACCTAAATTTAAGAAATGAGTGTTTAAGGAAATTTTCATTTATGTAGTCTCCGAGTCTTGTATGGTTCTTTCAAAATTTAAAATGTAGGGATATTTGCCAAAATAGTTATAATACCAACTAATATTATCATTTGTATGAGCACTTTTTCCGAATAACCAGTCAAAAGTAACACCTAAACTGCGGTAATCTTCAGACCGTGACTCTAACATTTCTGGAGTAATTGCAGATAATTGACACTCAAAAACAAAAAGTTCTCCACAAGGGAAATTGAAAGCTACATCGCAGATTCTATATTTTCCGTTTTCCAGTTTAAGTAACTTTTCAAACTCCAGAATTTCTTTGGATAAAAAACCTTTAGATAATTCTTCTACCTTTTCAGCTATCCATCGTTTGCCTTCTCGGTGTTCTTCTGATTCCCCTGGTGAGTATTTTTCGCCTTTTTTAAAATACTCATCAGAAAATTCAATATCTAGAGGAAATTCTCCCGTATAAGTTGAACGAAAGTGCGACCTTACATTTGTCGTATAGCCATACTGGGTTTTTCTGTCATACCCTGAAACATGAATACAAGGGGTATCCGTGAACTTGTCTAATACTAAAGTTTTGTGTTCTTCCTTGTTGTAATCTTGAGCATCTAATATTTTTTTAGTCCCTTGTATTTTGGCTGTTAAACTCATAACTACTTGGAAGAGTTGACTACATATATGAGATTATATCACAAGTCAAAGACTTCTAGGCTATGTGGAGGCGATCCTTGTATCGGCAATACTCGCATAGCAGTTTGGTCGCTGGTACGCCATCGACGTTTAGGTGCTTCCGATGCTATAATCCTAGAATCATTTCCCGATCGCACCGCTACTGACTTGATAAATGCGTGGGCTGATGCCGATGCTTACCCAGACGAAATCGAACAAACAATTAGAAAAAATGATTGAGATTGTAAACAATGGCACTGAAAGAATTAGAAAAACAACTACTTGCCTTAACTCCCGCTGAAAAAACTCAGGCAATACAGCTATTAGCTCAAAGTTTAAGCAATACTTGGCAAGGAATAGAAAAAACTCCGGGCGTGTGCGGTGGCGATGCTAGAATTGCCAAGACTCGCATACCTATTTGGTCGCTGGTAAATTATCGCCATCTGGGTGCAAATGATGTGAGGATTTTGCAAGACTTTCCTCATTTGAGTGCAGCCGATTTGGCGAATGCTTGGGCTTATGCTGACGCGCATCCTGAAGAAATTGAAGCAGCCATAGCTAGAAATGAGGAAGATTGACAAATGATACGTCTTTATGCAGATGAAAATTTTCCACTGGTAATCGTGGAATTACTGCGAACTTTTGGTCACGATGTTTTGACAGTGCAGGAAGCTGGAAATGGTGGACT
>JBBSLN010000315.1:0-3639 GCA_038255205.1 Flavobacteriales bacterium | reverse complement strand
CATGCTAAAAACCAATAGGACTGTAAGAAATCTGTAGTTCATCGTACTAAATATCATCAATCTGTCACAACACAGATCTCGTCAAAAATAAAAATAATACACATGAAATTCCTATTTATAGCGTTAATTGTTTTGTTAACATCTGTTGAGCCCGCAAAGAAAGAAAAGTTCAAACCCATTGTGGTGCTGGAATTGTTCACCTCTCAAGGATGTTCCAGTTGTCCTCCAGCCGATGCTTTGTTGAATGATATTAAAAAAAAGTATGATGGTTCACAAGTGTTGGCACTTTCCTATCATGTGGATTATTGGAATTATATCGGTTGGAAAGACCCCTTCAGTAAAGCAGAATTTAGTGATTTGCAACGACAATATGGAAACAAATTCAATAGTAGTACAATTTATACGCCTCAAATGGTCATTAATGGACAAGAACATTTTGTAGGCTCAAATGAAGCTGTTCTAAAATCGAAGGTGAAATCTTATCAGTCAAAGAACGCTGAAAATTCGATTGAGATTTCTGATGTGGAGAAGGAGGAAACAACAGTTTCTTTTTCTTATAATGTCGAAGGGGCTTTCTCGAAAAAACATTTAAGAGTTGCATTAGTTATTGATGAACGCACCACTTCAGTATCGAGAGGTGAAAATAAAAACCGAAGTCTTAAAAATTCTAATATTGTTGTGGAACAAACAATAATCAACCTCAATTCTAAAGCAGGAAAAGGAACTATAGAGATTCCGAAATTGGTTAATTCATCAGATAAATTATCCTTAATAATTTTAGTTGAGACTGTTGATTTAGATATGGTTGGAGGTCAAAGAGTGAAGTTATAATTCATTTGAAAATACCACGCTATGACACGCCACAAGTGCTGCAGTCTCCGTCCGTAATCGTGTATCGCCAAGAGTGATAGGAATAAATTCAGCCTTCAATGCCATCTCAATTTCGGAACTACTAAAATCACCTTCTGGGCCAATTAGAATTGTGACATTCTGTTTTGACTTTAATTCCTTTTTCAAAGATTTTTTATCCGTTTCTTCACAATGTGCAATGAATTTTTGGCCCTCAAATTCTTGCTCGATGAAATCCTTAAACAAAATAGCCTCGTTCAACTTCGGCATAAAATAATGTAAAGATTGTTTCATAGCTGACTGAAGAATCTTTTCAAAACGGTCGGTTTTTATGACTTTCCGTTCACTATGGTCACAAATAATGGGAGTGATGCTGTCAATCCCTATTTCCGTGGCTTTTTCGAGAAAGTACTCATATCTGTCATTCATTTTTGTGGGAGCGACTGCCAGATGGAGTTTGTAACTCTTTTGTTCTTGGTGCGATTTTGAAGTTATATGCGCAACGCAGTTCTTGATTTCTGCAATAGAGATTTCAGCCTTAAAAAGCCAACCGTTTCCATTCGTGATATGCAACTCATCGCCAACCGATTTCCGTAACACTTTTACAATATGCTTACTTTCCTCCCTTGAAAACGCTATCTGTTTCGTTTGTTCATCAATATCAGGGTTGTAGAATAGTTGCATTATTTGTTCAATTCGGTGATTTGTAAAACTTTTATTTCCTCAATGAATTTGGTGGGATGTGTTCTTACGATCACGTAATACGCTTGCTTATCAGGAAATTCCAATGTAAATATGTCCTGTCCACCATTCTCATTGATGATGGCATCTTCTAGTTCCGTAGTGGATTTCCCTTTAGTGAACCAACCTAAATCACCACCACGATTGGCATTGGCATCCATGGAATACATTTTAGCGAGATCTT
Source organism: Flavobacteriales bacterium (assembly GCA_038255205.1). Lineage (GTDB taxonomy): Bacteria > Bacteroidota > Bacteroidia > Flavobacteriales > Flavobacteriaceae > JBPOFM01. The sequence goes on along the minus strand of JBBSLN010000315.1, from coordinate 1,865 downwards.
TGAATCGAAAGCCTTCATTGTATTTTGAAATGATTTTGCGCTGTAGTTGTTTCATTTCGCTAGCAGATTTCTCACGACCATCTAAATACACATAACTATAGCGATGGTAAGGAATCTCATATTTGTCAATGATTTTATAGTGTGTCTTTTCCATTTCATTCGAAACGACTTTACTTCCACCTTTGCCCATGCTAAAAAGGTCTTTGGCCAATTGCGTCTTGTGTTTTTCCTTATTGAACACAAACAATTGACCATTATTTGATTTATGTGTTTCAAGAAATTTAGTCGCCTGTGTTTCATCTTGAATTGAATCCAGTTCGGTTTCAAAACTATTTTGTGCTGTTGAAAAAAGGGACATTAAAAATAAAACGGTGCAGAGTAGGTTTTTACGCATAATTAGGGTTTTTGTTGATTATGCGTCAAATTTAAAATGAATGCCGATACTTAAGACAGTGTTGGATTTAAGTTTTTAAGAATTGATTGTTCATAACCCATGCAAAGTGAAATATTAGAAGTACGAATTACAAAGTTAAAGGACTTAAGACGCTATATCATAAGACGTATGACTAAAAAGAGAAAAGAGAAGAGAATCAAGATATAGGATAAAAAGATAAAAGACTTAAGAATTAATGAAAGTTTTTGCTTTGCGCCTTCACGCCTTTGCGAGAATTTTATTTTGCTTCTAGCTTCTAGCTTCTAGCTTCTAGCTTCTAGCTTCTAGCTTCTAGCTTCTAGCTTCTGGCTTCTAGCTTCTAGCTTCTAGATTCTAAATTTTCACTTCTAATACCTAATACCTAATACCTAATACCTAACACCTAATACCTAATGCCTTTTTAGCTCAAATCTTCAATCTAGAAGACGCAACCACATCATGCCCAGCAAAATCTCCATCCAGATATTTCAAATAACCCACAATCGCTATCATTGCAGCATTATCAGTAGTGAACTCAAACTTTGGAACATACGTCGTCCAACCAAATTTTGCTTCTCCATCTTTCAAAGCCTGACGTATGCCCGAATTTGCCGAAACGCCACCTCCAATAGCAATATGTATAATCCCTGTTTCTTTAGTTGCCAATTTCAACTTGTCCATCAATATTCCAATAATCGTGTATTGAATGGATGCACAGATATCATTCAGGTTTTCTTCGATAAAATTTGGATACGCTTGTGTTTCCTTTTGGATAAAATATAAAATGGCGGTTTTCAATCCAGAGAAGCTGAAATTCAATCCATCAACCTTAGGTTTAGTAAATTTGAATGCTTTTGGATTCCCCAGTTTGGCTCTCTTGTCAATTTCCGGACCTGCAGGATAGCCCAATCCGAGTAGTTTTCCACTTTTGTCAAATGCTTCGCCCACAGCATCGTCAATGGTTTCGCCAATGACTTCCATGTCAAAATAGTTATTGACTTTCACAATTTGTGTGTGGCCACCAGATATCGTCATTGCCAAAAACGGAAAAGGCGGCTTATTAAACCCTTCTTCATCTATAAAATGCGCCAAAATATGTGCCGACATGTGGTTGACTCCGATCAAAGGTATATTCAATCCATAAGCCAATGACTTCGCAAACGACGTCCCGACCAATAAAGACCCCATCAATCCCGGGCCACGCGTAAAGGCAATCGCACTCAATTGCAACTTGTCAACATTCGCCAGTTTCAACGCTTCATGAACTACTGGGACAATGTTTTGTTGATGCGCTCTCGATGCTAATTCTGGCACCACACCTCCATACGCTTCGTGTATGGATTGGCTCGCCACAATGTTACTTAATATTTTTCCGTTTAACATGACGGAAGCAGCAGTATCGTCGCAAGAAGACTCAATTCCCAGTATATAAATATTTTGTGGTGACATTAGT
>JBBSLN010000314.1:0-3658 GCA_038255205.1 Flavobacteriales bacterium | reverse complement strand
AATTCGCAGATCTCAGTTTTAACCCAGGATTTTAACAACAACAATTCAAATTTAAGCAATCTTCCAGCTGAATTTTCGGATAAAGTGGCAAATTGCGCAATTTCCTTTACGCTCGCTGGGGTGAATAGAGTTGTGAACAGTAGAACGTCTTGGGGAACCAATGATGCCATGAAAGATGCTAGTCAAGGTGGTATTAATGTGACGGATCCGTCCACCTATTTAAATATATGGGTATGTGAGATCGGAGGAGGAATTTTAGGATATGCACAATTTCCAGGAGGTCCAGCAGCTACCGATGGTGTGGTTATCGGAACAGATTACTTTGGTGAAACTAGCGGAGTTTATGGAAAAGGTAGAACCGCAACCCATGAAGTTGGTCACTGGTTAAACCTTCGTCATATTTGGGGTGATGGAAGATGTAGACAAGACGACTTTGTAGCCGACACGCCTTCTTCTGACGGCCCTAACTATGGGTGTCCAGCATATCCAACGGTTAATTGCCAATCTGCTGATATGACTATGAACTATATGGATTACGTGTATGACGATTGTATGTATATGTTCTCTAATGGGCAAAATTCAAGAATGCGAGCTTTATTTGTTTCAGGAGGGGCAAGAGCTTCTTTGGTAGGGAATTAAACTCTTAATATAGTATGTAAAAAGACGCCTATCGTGGCGTCTTTTTTATTGGTAGCGATTAAACTAAATAGCTTAATTTAAATTCAATACTTTTACTATTCAATTGATGGAGTTTTTGTCGAGCGATAATTCATATTATGACAGATTGGGCATAAACTAATAGCTGGCGTTGTTTTTGTAACCATAAGAAAAATTTAAATCATGAAAATACTATTTATCTCCCTTACACTTTTAGTGCTCAATACGGATTGTAAGCAAAACAAAACTTCAGATGTTTCCAATAAAAAAGTTAACTCGGAAAATTCTTCAAAAATGATGCAAGACTATTCTACAATCAGCTATGAAGCCTCTACACGGGGGTTTTATGAAAAAATTTGGGTCACCAAAGATTCCATAACTGTTACAGCAGATAGAAATCATAGGTCAAGTATGAGCTATCCAATCCCAGAAAAAGATTGGAATGAATTGACAACGCTCTTAAAAGAAGTGGACATTGAAGAGATGCCAAATCTTGAAGCGCCTACAACCATGCGCCATTCTGATGGAGCGGCATTTGCCACTTTAGCTGTTGGGGAAGGCGAAAATGAAATTAAATCCAGCAGCTTTGATCATGGGCATCCTCCAAAGGCTATCGAGCCGGTTGTTAATAAAGTGTTATCCATGAAGAAGATGTACGAAAAAAAATAGATTAGTCGTATCTTTGTTGAAAATTTTGCAATGACTATTAAAGAGATACAAAAAGACATTATTGATGAGTTCTCAATGTTTGAAGATTGGGAAGAGCGCTATCAATACATGATAGATTTGGGTAAAACCCTACCATTGATTGATGAGCAATTCAAAACAGATAATAATATCATCAAAGGATGCCAGAGCAGAGTGTGGGTACACGCAGAAATGAACGATGAGAAAGTAGATTTTACAGCCGACAGTGATGCTATCATTACAAAAGGGATTATAGCGATATTGATTCGAGTGTTTTCAAATCAAAGCCCGAAAGATATCATTGAAGCAGATACCACATTTATTGATGACATTGGGTTGAAGGAACATTTATCGCCAACACGAGCCAATGGTTTGGTCAGTATGATTAAGCAATTGAAAATGTATGCTATTGCATATCAAACACAGTTAAACTAATAAATTCAAAGTTCTAAATTCAGGGTTTGAGGTTTGCTGATAACTTTGAATATAGAACTTTAAACCTTAAATTAAAATGAGCGAAACAATCGATACAACCCAGTTGGGTGAAAAAATAGTAAGGGTTTTAAAAACCATTTACGATCCTGAAATTCCTGTAGACATTTATGAACTAGGACTAATTTATGACGTATTTGTAAATGAAGACTATGATGTTAAAATATTAATGACCTTAACAACACCGAATTGTCCTGTCGCAGAGACTTTGCCGATGGAAGTAGAAGAAAAGGTCAGGTCTTTGAATGAGGTCAAATCTTCTGAAGTCGAAATCACCTTTGACCCACCTTGGAGTCAGGATTTAATGAGTGAAGAAGCTAAACTGGAATTGGGAATGCTTTAAATGAGTTAACAGTCTGCAGTTGGCAGTTTTCAGTAGTGCAGTGGTTCAGAACCATTGTTATCTATTGATAACAATCTGTCTTTAGTATAACTTAAAACTTGAAACTCCAAATTTTGAACTCTGAACTCCGAACTTTGAATTCGAAACCCTGAACTTGGAACTCTAAACTTGAAACTTTGAAATGCCCAGACAGATTCCAAAATCACTTAAAGACAAAGAGAAAACCAGTTTAAGACAATCCTTTAGTGCTTTAGTTTTTATTCCACGATTCTTCAAGGAAATTTGGAGAGCTGATAAAAAACTGTTTATATTATCTTCGATTTGTAGGCTCATAGGAGCGTTGTTGCCTGTCATCATACTTTGGATTGGCAAAATAATCATTGACGAAATAATATTACAAGCGACGCTCGAAGTTTCAGATCTTACAAAACTCTGGACTTATGTAGGAATTGAATTTGGACTTATAGTACTTTCAGATTTAGTAAGCAGGGCAATTTCTCTAACCGATAGTTTGTTGGGTGACGCTTACTCAATAGAATCATCAGTTACAATCATTAAGAAAACAAACCAGATAGACATCAGTCTTCTGGAAGATTCTGAATTTTACGATAAACTTGAACGAGCTCGCATTCAAACCGCTGGTCGTGTTGGGTTAATATCCAATGCTCTTGGTGAGGTACAAAGTCTTATTTCCATTGCGACGTTGGTGGCAGGACTAATATATTTTGAGCCCTATCTCATCATTTTATTGGTCTTAAGCATCATTCCCTCATTTATCAATGAAATTTGGTTCAGTCAGCAGCAATATTCCTTGGCTCGGGGTTGGACAGCCGAACGTAGAGAATTGGACTATCTGCGATTCATAGGTGCAAACAATCAAACGGCAAAGGAAATAAAGCTCTTTGGCTTAACAGATTTTATTGTAGATCGATTTAAAAATTTATCCAACGAATATTATGACCTGAATAAAACGTTGGCTATCAAACGTTCAGCTCTGGGATTTTTATTCAACGTTTTGGGTACTTTAAGTTATTATGGTGCCTATATTTTCATCATTTATCGTGTCATTTCAGGAGTTATAACACTGGGAGAACTGACTTTTTTGTCGGGAGCATTCAATCGATTGACGCGAAATCTTCAGGATTTCTTCTCGAAATTTACGCGTATCACAGAAAGTTCACTGTATCTAAAAGATTATTTTGAGTTCATAGATATCTCCATTGAGCCAAAATACAGTGAGGATATGCCGTTGCCAGAAAAAATAAAAACAGGATTTGAATTTAAGGACGTTCATTTTTCCTACCCAGATTCTGACCATGAAATTCTCAAAGGCGTCAGTTTCGACGTGAATGTGGGCGAAAAAATGGCATTCGTTGGTCAAAATGGTGCAGGCAAAACGACATTGACTAAATTGCTACTACGTTTTTATGAGCCGACGCAAGGTGAAATCCTTTTGGATGGTATTAATATCAATCGTTT
>JBBSLN010000313.1:0-3665 GCA_038255205.1 Flavobacteriales bacterium | reverse complement strand
ATCAAAACACATTTACACAGTGAACTAAATAGCACTTTCAAGCTTTTTTACTTGAATCGAACCGTAAAATCCATTATCTTTAAAGAAGAAATCGAACAGCTTAAGAATGAATTCTTTGGAAGGTTTCAGGTCTTTTATTTTTTGACCAAGGAACAACGCGACATTCCGTTCCTAAATGGACGTTTCGACAAGGAGAAGTTGGCAGTATTGACCAAAACCTTTATCGATATTCCAGACACCGACCATGCATTCATCTGCGGCCCACAGGATATGATTTTCCTGATTCGCGATGAGTTGCAGGCAGCTGGAATGTCAAAAGATAAAATCCATTACGAGTTATTTTTCACAGGAAGTTCGGAGGAGGAAAACAGGCAGATTGCCGAAGTATTGGAGCAGAGAATCGATGGCACGCAAGTCACGATTATAGACGGAGGAAAGGAATTCCATTTTGTGATGGATGATGATTTCGACAACATCCTCGATGGCGCTCTGGCCGCAGGAGCCGATTTGCCCTTCGCCTGCAAAGGTGGTGTGTGCAGCACCTGTAAATGTCGAGTGGTCGAAGGTTCGGTGAAAATGAAGGTCAACTATGCGCTCGACGACAAAGAAGTGGCGCAAAATTACGTATTGAGCTGTCAGTCAGTCCCAACCAGTGATAAGGTTGTGGTCGACTTTGACGTGTAAAACAACCTGCAAGGTTTTCAAAACCTTGTAGGTTTGAATAATAATATTTTGGGCGTTACCCTAAAGGGTCAGGCTTTCGGCTAAATCTTTTGCGAAAAGCAAAAGGATACCGCCTCAATCCTTAACGCAGTAATAGCATATTAATAGAATCTGCAAGGTTTTTAAAACCTTGTAGGTTTAAAACATAGTAACGAATTTAAAATCAAATCCCTGTAAGCTCCCTCTCCTTTGGAGAGGGTTGGGGTGAAGCCTATGAGCGACGAACAAATCAGAAATTTAGAAGCACAATTCGAAGAACGCATCGCAAGAGACGAAAAAATCGAACCTAAAGATTGGATGCCAGAAAAGTATCGCCAAACACATATTCGCCAGATGTCTCAACACGCACATTCCGAAATTGTGGGCATGCTACCAGAAGGCAATTGGATTACAAGAGCACCATCGCTGCGACGAAAAGTGGCTTTATTGGCAAAAGTTCAAGATGAAGCAGGACATGGTTTGTACTTATATTCAGCCTGCGAAACATTAGGAATTTCCCGAGACGAATTATACGAGCAACTCCATTCAGGAAAAGCAAAATATTCATCCATTTTCAATTATCCAACCGTCACTTGGGCAGATATGGGAGCAATCGGTTGGTTGGTAGATGGCGCAGCCATTATCAATCAAGTCCCTTTGTGCAGCACCTCTTTCGGACCTTACGCCAGAGCGATGGTAAGAGTTTGTAAAGAAGAAAGTTTCCACCAACGTCAGGGTTTCGAAATCATGATAAAATTGGCAAACGGAACACCAGCTCAAAAAGACATGGCACAAGATGCATTGAACCGTTGGTGGTGGCCAAGTTTGATGATGTTAGGTCCAACAGATGCAGAATCCGTCCACACCGAACAATCCATGAAGTGGAAGTTAAAACGTAAATCAAACGACGAACTGCGTCAACAATTCATCGACCAAACTGTTCCGCAAGCTGATTTAATAGGCTTGACGATTCCAGACCCAGATTTAAAATGGAATGAAGAACGTCAAAGCTATGATTTTGGAGACATCAATTGGGACGAATTTTGGCAAGTCGTCAAAGGTCACGGACCATGTAATAAAGAACGCATGGATGCAAGAGTTGGAGCGTGGGAACGAGGCGAATGGGTTCGTGATGCAGCAATGGCTCATGCCGAGAAACAACAAGAGAAAAAAGAAAAACAAGCAGTTTAAAAAAATGACTTAAGATTTGATGACATAGGACGTGCGACCAAAAAAAAAGTGTCTTACGTCATAAGTCATTTAGCGCAGCGGTCATAAGTCAAAAAATTATAAACATGAAAAAAAACTGGCCACTTTGGGAAGTCTTCGTAAGAAGTAAAAACGGATTGGAACATCGTCATTTTGGAAGTCTTCATGCAGCAGACGCAGAAATGGCTCTCGAAAACGCACGTGATGTATACACTCGACGCAATGAAGGCGTAAGTATTTGGGTTGTAGAATCCATAAACATCACAGCGTCAAATCCAGAACATAATGGCGAATTGTTTGAACCTGCGCAAGATAAAGTATATCGTCATCCCACGTTTTACGATTTGCCCGACGAAGTTAAATATATGTAGCGAAGAAATTGAAATTGAAACTGAAGCTGAAATTGAAAGAATGAGCTAAAATAAGTTTGATTTGAGTGAACGATTAGAGGATTTTGCCGCTAAAATAATTTTGCTCTATGACAAAAAACCTTCGTCTTATGCAGGAGATTATTTAGCAAAACAACTTATTCGGTCTTCTTGTTCGTCAGCTTTAAATTATGGTGAGGTTTTGGGCGCTGGAACTGATAAGGATAAAATCAATAAATTAAGAATCTGTTTAAAGGAATTAAGAGAAAGTCATCGAAACCTAAATATTCAGACAAAAGCAAAATTGTTTTCTGACGAAAGTTTGACATCGCTGAAAGATGAAAATGACCAACTTATAAGAATTATTGTAACAAGAATCAAAAATATAAATTGAAGCGTTTCAAATTCAAGTTCGACTTCAATTTCAATTTAAAAAAAGATGAATAGTAATTTATATCAATACATCCTCGGAATCGCCGATAACTCCTTAATTCTCGGTCAACGTCTCGGCGAACTCTGCGGTCACGGCCCAAGTTTAGAAACCGATATTGCCTGTACAAATATCTCACTGGATTTATTCGGACAAGTACGAAGTTATTATCAATACGCCGCAAAAATTGCTGGAGATGGAAGAAGTGAAGATGATATCGCAATGCTTCGTAAAGAGCGAGATTACCTTAATGTATTACTGGTAGAGCAGCCAAACACAGATTTCGCCTACACCATGGCACGCCAATTTTTGTTCGATGTCTATCATTTATTATTTCTACAAGAATTGCAAAAAAGTAAAGATTTACAATTATCAGCAATTGCAACAAAGTCAATCAAAGAAGTAAGTTATCATCAACGATTTTCTTCAGACTGGATAAAGCGTTTGGGTGATGGAACAGAGGAGAGTCATCAAAAAATGCAAACAGCAATCGATGACTTATGGCGATACACAGATGAATTATTTCATCAAACCGAAGCTGACAAAGTAATGGTTTCAGAAGGAATCGGTGTCGACGTAACAAAACTCAAAGATGCTTATTATCAAAAGGTAAATGACATATTAGAAGAAGCAACCCTCAAAATCCCCGAATCAAAATATTTTCAAAAAGGAGGAAAGCAAGGCATCCACACCGAACACATGGGTTTTTTGTTGACCGAATTACAATACATGCAACGTGCCTATCCAAACATGGAATGGTAAAAAAAGAGCCCACCTTAATCCTCCCAAAGGGAGGAAACTATAATGAATAAAACAAAACACATATCTCATGAGAGTAAGAGCTCTTCCCCTTTGGGGAAGTTGGATGGGTCTTCACATTCGAGCAAGAGCTCTTCCCCCTTGGGGAAGTTGGATGGGGATATAGACGCGACTCTTGTTTCTATTCTTGAAGAAGT